>JAZSFO010000057.1:0-5968 GCA_045532255.1 Clostridia bacterium
AGAAACATTAAGAAAAATTGAGAAAACAATCTCGTGATGAAATCATTGGGAAAGGGCATAAGCAAAGGGTTTGGAGCATCTCCAAACCCTTATTTTATCTTAACCAAAGTATCTTTTCAAAAGTCCTTCAAGACCTTTCCCGTGACGAGCTTCGTCCCTCGCCATCTCATGAACAGTATCATGTATAGCGTCAAGACCATTCTTCTTAGCACATGCTGCAAGGTCAAACTTACCCTGAGTTGCACCGTATTCGCAGTCAACTCTCCATCTTAAGTTATCCTTGGTTGTAGCCTTCATGTTAGGCTCAAGGTCCTCGCCGAGAAGCTCTGCAAATTTTGCAGCGTGCTCTGCTTCTTCATATGCTGCCTTTTCCCAATAGAGACCAACCTCGGGATATCCTTCGCGGTGTGCAATTCTTGCCATGCAAAGATACATACCAACCTCTGCACACTCTCCGTTAAAGTTAGCCATAAGCTGTTCAAATATATACTTCTTATCTTCCTCGCTGATGTCGGGGTTATTCTTTACGGTCTTTGCATATACGCCGTATTCATGCTCTGCAGCAAGAGGTGCATCCTCTGCCATTTCCTTGAACTTATCCTGAGGCACCTTACAAACAGGGCACTTTTCGGGAGCTGCTTCTCCCTCGTGAACATAACCGCAAACTGAACATACAAACTTTTTCATAATTTTATTCCTCCCAAAAATTAAAATCAATAATAGTAACTGTTACTGTTATTATAGCACATTATTTTATTTTGTCAAGTGTTTCTTAAACATTTTTTGCAAGTTCCAAAAAACAAGGTTGAATGTTTGGTTACTCTGCCTCCCGTAGCAAGCTCTGCATCGGTGTTAATCTTAACATCAACAGGGACATCCACATCATCTACTCTTCCGCAGTTTTCGCAGACAAAGTGATAGTGCTCACCGGGATTGCCGTCGTATCTCTCGCAGGCTCCTGCGGCGGAAATCTTAAGAATTTGTCCCAGGTTCTCGAGAAGTGACAGATTGCGGTACACTGTACCCAGACTGAGTTTTGGAAAATCCGGCTTAATGTCTGTATAAATCTGCTCTGCTGTCGGGTGGTCATATCTTTGGCGAAGTAAATCCAGTATGGCATCTCTCTGCCTGCTGTGTTTAATATTCGACTGCATTTCATCCCTCCTCTAGACGATAACAGTAATTGTTATTGTTATTATATCATGGGGTTTTTTAAAATGCAAGAGTTTTTTGAAAAAAATTTTTAATGCTTGAAAATTTTTCTGCTTTGTCTTATACTGTATATAAGTGTGTATATGCTTAAGGAGGACAAAAAATGGATGAAAAGAAAATAGAGAGAATAAACTACCTGTCCCGCAAGGAAAGAAGCGGAGAAAAGCTGACAGACAAAGAAAAGGAAGAACAGACAGCATTAAGACGGGAATATATAGATTCTGTAAAAAGAAACTTAAGAAATCAGCTTGAAGGGATAGAGATTAAATCTTGACTACTTTAGTCAGATGTATTATAATAAATACAATCAATGTTCAAAAGGCACTTGCCTTTTGTTCTTATGTGTTTATTGAACCATTTAAGGAAACAAGCCGTTGGAGGCTTGTATTTATGGTATAATAAATAGATACAATCAATGAATAATTATTGTTTGATATACATTAATATAAGGAGGATAACATGGACCAGCAGATTATTGCCATGAGAGACAAGCTTGACGCAGAGCTTAGTGCAGCAAAAGACCTGTCCGAGCTTGATGCCATAAGAGTTACATACCTTGGCAAAAAGGGATGTATTACAGAGCTTATGAAGAACATGAAGGATTTGTCTCCCGAAGAGAAAAAGAGCTTCGGTCAGGATGTCAACATGTTAAAAAACGAGGCAACGCAGAAGATTGCCGACAGAATACAGGAGCTTAGAGACGAGGAAATCAAGAGGGAAATTCTTTCTACTCCCGAATTTGACCTTTCTATACCTGCGGATATGACCAGAGGCTCATACCACCCCATCACCTTAGTGCAGAGAGAGTGCGAAAGAATATTCAAGACAATGGGCTTTACCGTAGAGGATTACAGCGAGGTTGTAACCGACTACGAATGCTTTGAATCACTCAATATCCCCAAGCACCACCCCGCAAGAGATATGCAGGATACCTATTATCTTGACAACGGTCAGCTTCTTAAGACACAGACATCTGCAGCGCAGAACGCAATATACAGAAAGTACAAAGATGCCCTTGTAAATGACGGCGTGCCGATAAAGGCTATCTTCCCCGGAAGATGCTTCAGAAATGAAGCAACAGATGCCTGCCACGAGAACACCTTCTTCCAGATGGAAGGCGTAATGGTTGACAAAAACATCTCCATATCAAACCTTATTTACTTTATGAAGACCATGCTTTCCGAGGTTTTTAGAAAAGATATAAAGGTTCGTCTCCGCCCCGGATTTTTCCCGTTCGTTGAGCCGGGCTTTGAGCTTGACATAAGCTGTCTCATATGCGGCGGCGAGGGCTGTCCCTCCTGCAAGCACAGCGGATGGCTGGAGCTTTGCCCCTGCGGTATGATACATCCTCAGGTGCTTATAGACGGCGGAATAGACCCCGAAGAGTACACAGGCTTTGCCTTCGGTCTGGGTCTTACAAGACTTGCCATGATGAAGTACGGCATCAAGGATATCCGCGACTTAAACAGCGGAAGTCTCAAGTGCATGAGCCAGTTTACTGACGACGAGTAAGGGGGAATTGACACATGTTTTTATCTATGAATTGGATTTCTGACTTTGTAGATTTATCGGGTCTTGACAAAACAAAGCTCATAAATCAGTTTTCACTCTCTGCCGCAGAGGTGGAAAACGAAATTTTTTACAAAGGCAGTGATATAAGCGGTATAGTAGTTGCCGAGATTAAGTCCGTTGAGGACCATCCTGATTCAAAGAAGCTTCATTTGCTTAAGGTTGATGCAGGCGACGGCAAGCTCACAGATGTAGTTTGCGGTGCTCCCAATGTAAGAGTAGGTCTCAAGACCGCATTTGCAAAGGTGGGTGCTCAGGTTGGGGAAATAACAATATCCCCCAGACCCGTTGCAGGCTATACATCATACGGAATGTGCTGTTCCGAAAAGGAAATCGGTATCAGTGATGATGGCTCAGGAATAATGGAAATTACAGAGGATATTGCAAACGGTACAGACCTTAAGAGCATATATGACATAGAAGACATTATATTCGAGGTTGACAACAAGTCTCTTACAAATCGCCCTGACCTTTGGGGTCACTACGGTATAGCAAGAGAGTTTGCAACACTTGCAGGAAGAGAGCTTAAGCCACTTGAGTGTGTGGACCTTTCTCAGTACAATTCGCTTCCTCAAATAGACATGAAGATAGAGGATAAGCTCTGTCAGAGATACTCATGTCTCAAGGTTTCCAACATCACAAAGACAGTAAGCCCCGTAAATATGCGCATAAGACTTTTTTACTGCGGAATGAGGGGAATTAACCTTCTTGCAGACCTTACAAACTACCTTATGCTTGAGATGGGACAGCCGATGCATGCCTTTGACTCACGCAAGGTAGAAAGCATAAGAATAAAAAGATTTGATAAAGGCTTTACATTCCGTACTCTTGACGGCATAGACAGAGAGATAGACGAAAACACACTTATGATATGTAACGGTGACACACCTGTTGCAATTGCAGGTATCATGGGCGGTCTTGACTCGGAAATCGTTGATGACACAACCGAGCTTACACTCGAGAGTGCTACATTTGATGCAGTATCAATACGAAAGTCTACAGTCCGTCTATCACACAGAACAGATGCGTCAATGAGATACGAAAAATGTCTTGACCCCGAAATGACGGTTCCCGCAATCGCAAGATTTGTAAAGCTCCTTACAGATATTGACCCCGAAATGAAGGTTATATCCTCACTCACCGATGAGTACGCATATCATTACGATACCGTAGAGCTTTCGTTCGACAAGAGCTATGTTGACCGCTACACAGGTATAGAGATATCCTCGGATACCATTTGCCGTACTCTCAAATCGCTTGGCTTCAAGGTTGATGCAGATGGCGACAGCTTCCATGTGACAGTACCCTCATGGAGAGCAACCAAGGATGTAACGCTTAAGGCGGATATAATAGAAGAAATCACAAGAATTTACGGATACGACAACTTTGATGTACACACCGCTATGGCTCCGCTTTATCCCGTAAGAGCAGCTGAAGAGAAGACTGTTGAGGACAGAATTAAGGATATCCTTGTAAAAAGATATTCCCTCCACGAGCTTCACTCATATATCTGGGCATATCACGATGAATACAAGGCACTCGGAATAGATATAGAAAACAATGTAAAGCTGGTTAATTCTGCAAACCCCAACATTGAGACTATAAGAAAGTCCATAATTCCCACACAGCTTTGCCAGGTTAAATACAACACAGGCTACTCAGCCAAATTCGGTGTGTTTGAGATAGGAAGAGTTGTAGAGGGATTAAAGGCTGACGGACTTTGCAACGAGCGTAAAAAGCTCGCCATAACTCTGTTTAGCAAAAAGGATACTGTAGAGGAGCTCTACCGTGAGCTTTACACAATGCTTTGTGTTATTGCAGACGATATCAAGCATCAGGAAATATCCGCAAGCAAAAAGGAAGCAACACTCTCTTACCAGCACCTTAGAAACCTCAATACAATTGAGTGTGTAGGAAAAGCGATAGGCGAAATCGGCGTTGTTCACCCCTCTGTATCCAAGAAGATAGACAAGAAGGCATCTATTGTGTATGCAGAGATTGATATGGAAGAAATAAGCTCGATAGAAAACTTAAGTATATCTTACTCAGAGCCGTCACGATTCCCCGAGATGGAAATTGACCTTTCCTTTGTGGCAGAGAAGTTTGCCCCCATATCCGATGCGATAAAGGAACAGAATTGTGCTCTCATAAAGAAGGTCAGCGTAACAGACATCTACGAGGACGAGAGCGGAAAATCCATAACGGTAAGAATGATATTCTCCCACCCCGACAGAACCCTCACAAGAGAAGAGGTTATGGAGGTTGCGGATGCAATAATTGCAAGTCTGGAAAGCAAGGGAATAATGCTTAAGAAATAGTGAATTTGCTCAAATGAAAATCGATAAGATTAAAAGTTAATTCACATCAAAAACAAGGGCGTGTCTCAACAAGTGATTTTTCACTAAATTGAGGCAACGCCCTGTTTTTCTAACAAATCAATAGCATCACAATCCAGTGTCTGTGCAAGATTTGCAATGGTTGCAAGTTGTGCTTTATTTATGTCTCTCATTCTTTGCTCATAGGCTTGTATAATACGAATACTTACACCGGAACGCTCTGCAAGTTCACTTTGCGAAAGTCCTGCAGCAGTTCTGAGTCGTGTTAATGCTGTCTGTGTATAAAAACTTTTGAGTCTTTCGTCAAGTGCATTAACAAACTTGGATATATCTGCCTCGTGCATAGTATCATACATTCCTATCATATCTCCGGCAGGAACTGCAGAAAGCACATAACCAAATTTATAGTTTTTAAGCCAAACATAATAGCTTAGAACCCATCCCAACCAGTATTCAGGAGATTTATCAAGATACATAGCATCTTGCGTGTCAATGTCTGAATCTTTAATCTCTGATACTATCAAGCGTACAAGTTCGCATCCTGTTTTTCCGGCAATATACGCAGGATTTCCGTTTTCAAATTGAACACATACGTTTGAAGCAAGAAACATATTGAAAAATTCATCTATATCGTAATCACAGGTATTGACTGCAAAATCTACCATATGACCGAAATTCTTTTGAGAATGATATAAATAATCTTTATCGTAAGCGTTCATCATCTTGTTTCTTTCCTTCCCTTATAATATCTACAATAAGCAGTTCATCAGGTGAAAGAGCTTCGCTTTTGGTCCGTCTGTATTCTTTTCGTGCCATACGGTCACGCTCTTTTTTCTTTTTGTAGTAAATAG
>JAZSFO010000028.1:0-20409 GCA_045532255.1 Clostridia bacterium
AAGCGCGATATAACCGGCATTTCTTCCCATTACTTCAACTACGCTGCAACGGTCATGAGACTGTGATGTATCTCTGAGTTTGTCAACCATTTCCATTGCTGTATTCATAGCTGTATCGTAACCGATAGTATATTCTGTGCAGGAAATATCGTTATCTATTGTTCCAGGGATGGCAACTGTGGGTATTCCCTCATTTGCCAGGGCTCTTGCACCCATAAATGTACCGTCACCGCCTACAACAACAAGAGCATCTATACCGTTGTCACGGCATGACTGTGCTCCTGCTTTTATTCCCTCGGGGGTCTTGAACTCAAGACAGCGTGCAGTTTCGAGCACGGTACCGCCCTTGGGCAAAAATCCGCTTACATCTCTTGCGGTGAGCTCACGCATTATACCGTCAAGAAGACCTCTGTAACCCTGCTCGATACCTATAACTTTATAGCCCATGCTAAGTGCCAGTCTTACAACAGCTCTTACAGCCGCATTCATACCGGGGGCATCGCCTCCGCTTGTAAGAACACCTATTGTTTTAATTTCCATCATAATTCGCCTCCAAAGCTTTTGTTGTTGCTGATTTTTTGCTTTTTTTACAAAAAACGCTACTATATCATTATACAGAATACATTTTATAACATTTTTTGCAAAAAATCAAGTATTATGCAAAATATTTCGACTTAAAATTACATTTATTTTCCAATGAACATCTGTGTCCATATATTTCCCTGTGACACATGGCCTACACCTATCTCAGTATATGACGAACTGAGGATATTTGCTCTGTGTCCCGATGAGTTCATCCACGCATCCACAACAGCTTGCGGGGTTCTTTGCCCCTTGGCTATATTCTCTCCCGCAGTCCTATATGATATACCAAAGCTTTTCATCATATCAAACGGGCTTCCGTAGGTGGGACTCTGGTGCGAAAAGTAACCCTTGTCCCTCATATCCATAGATTTGTAGCGTGCAACTCGGCTCAGCTGCCAGTTAATTTTAAGCTCCTTGAGACCGTTTTTAACTCTTATCTGGTTAACTAAATCTACTACCTGCTTTTCAAAGCTTGTCATGGCGTTTTCTTCATTTGGTACTGTTATGCTGTCTCCCGGGTATATAAGATTGGGATTCTGTATGTGGTTGTTTGCATTTATTATCTCGCTGAGTCCCGTTTCGTACTTGACGGATATTTTCCACATAGTATCTCCCGAAACAACCCTGTGAACTGTCGCAGCCTGTGCTGTCATATTTATTATGGTGATAAGTGCAATCGATGTTATAAGTGCTTTCTTTTTCATTAGTCCTACCTCCTTATTGACCGAAATTATATTATCAACAAGCAACAACATAAACAATTATAACATAGTTGGTTTACATAATACAAATGCAAAATATGCCAAAGGGGCTATGCATAGCCTCTTTGGCATATTTGTGTGTATAAAATATTACGCTTTTTTTGGTTGCAGAGTTCTCACATTTTCCGCACCGACGGTTTCCCAGAGTTTCTTTATGAGGTCATTGCAGAGAGTAACTCCATGGTTTTCGTCAGACATTACCCGCTCGCCTGTATCCTCAAACAAAAGACACACTCTGCTTTTTCCGCGATGCTGAGTGATGATATCCGTCGCATTTTTGACATTATCTCTGTCTGTAATGCGGATATAGAGCCTGGCACCATCCGAAACAGACAGCTTATCTGCATCTAAAGCAGATATAAGCGTCAGGCTTATTTCTTCGTTTCGCTTTCTTACTCCTGCGGTAATAAGAAGTACACTGCCCTCTTTAAGAACATGGGCATATTTGCTGTATGAAGTCTCAAACACCGTCACCTCAAAGGTGTCATAGAAATCTGCAAAGCTGATATTGTACAGGGTCACTCCGCTTTTTGTTCTGCTTGTCCTGATTTCCGTCACCACTCCGATTACGGAAACAGATGCACCCTCTTTGATATCGCCGTCGCTGAGCCTCAAAAGCTGTGTGTCGGAAAAGCATGAGCTAAGTACAAGATACTTCTCCATTGGATTTCCGCTAAGGTACATTCCCGATAAATTATGCTCAAAGGCAAACTTCTCTTCCTTGGAAAAGTCCTCTGCATCATTGACGCTTATGCTCTTGGCTTCAAAATCCTCCTTAAACTCTCCAAAGAGGCTTATCTGATCCTCACTTCTACCGAATGAGTCCTTTTGCACAGTATCAATAAGTCTCTCATAACTAAGAACAAGAACTCTCCTGTTTGGAAAGATGCCGTCAAACGCACCGCTTTTTATAAGAACCTCTACGGTACGCTTGTTTATGTCATATAAACTCATTCTGGAAATAAAATCCTCAAAACTTACAAACTCTCCTCTTTCGTTTCGCTCTTTTTCTATGTTTTTGGGAAATGTCATTCCCACATTTTTGAGTGCCGACAGACCGAAACGCACATCTCTGCCCTCGGGAATAAACTGTGCACAGCTTTTGTTTATGTCAGGGGGCAGAAGTCTTATGGAATACTTTGCAAAGTCCTTGACATACCTGTATATTTTGTGCGAGCTTCCAAGCAGGCTTGTGAGAAGTGAGGCAAGATACTGCGTGGGATAATTTGCCTTAAGATATGCTGTTGTATACGCAAGATAAGCATAGCATGCTCCGTGCGATTTGTTAAACGCATAGTTGGCAAAATCCGACAAGATATCAAATACATTGTTTGCTATAGCTTCATCAATACCTCTTCTTACTGCACCCTCTACCTCTACTCTTCCGTCAGGGGTTACAAGTCCGTTTACAAAGACCTCTCTTTCCTTTGCCATTTGCTCAGGCTTTTTCTTAGCCATCGCCCTTCTTACAAGGTCTGCTCTGCCGTATGAATAACCCGCCATTTCACGAACAATACTCATGACCTGTTCCTGATATATTATCGTTCCGTAGGTTGGCTCGAGTATGGATTTGAGAGAGGGGTGGATATATTTTATTTTGTCGGGATTTTTTACGTTTTCCAAGAACTCGGGTATCTGCTCCATGGGTCCGGGACGGTATATACTTGTTGTGGCTATGATATCTTCAAGGGTCTCTGGACGGAACTTTCGCAAAAATGCCTGAAGTCCGGGGTTTTCGAGCTGGAACACTCCATCTGTGTCGCCCCGTGATATAAGCTCAAATGTTGCCTTGTCTTCTATATCTATGGCGGAAATGTCTATTGTCTCTCCCGTTGTCTCTTTTATAAGCTTTACGGTACTGTCTATAATGGTAAGGTTCCTCAGCCCAAGAAAGTCCATTTTAAGAAGTCCGATTCTTTCCAGCGAGGACATGGTGTACTGTGTAATAAGTCCCTTTTCGCCCGTTTGTACAGGAACATATTGAGTAAGTGTTTTGTCACTTATTACAACGCCTGCCGCATGGGTTGAAGCATGGCGGACAGTACCCTCGCTTCTTAAGGCAAGGTCTATAAGCTCCTTTACCTTTCTATCCGTTTCGCAGAGAGTGCGGAGCTTAGGCTCTGCCTTTAGTGCATCGGATATTGTAACACCGGGCTTTTCAGGAATGAGACCCGCTACTCTGTCTACTGTCTGGGCGTCTATACCGAGGACTCTGCCGACATCTCTTACTGCCGCTCTTGCCGCAAGAGTACCGAATGTAATAATCCCTGCTACCCTGTCCAAGCCGTACTTTGAGGTAACATATTCCCTTACCTCGTCTCTGCGTTCGTTGCATATGTCTATATCTATATCGGGCATACTGATGCGTTCGGGATTGAGAAATCTTTCAAAAAGCAGACCGTATTTAAGAGGGTCTATCTCTGTTATATTGAGGGTATAGGCGACAATGCTTCCTGCGGCACTTCCTCTGCCGGGGCCTATGGGAATTAAGTTGTCCTTTGCATACTTTATTAAATCCCACACTATAAGAAAATAGTCCGTATACCCCATAGAGTTTATGGTGTCTAGCTCATAATCAATCCTATCCGAAATTTCCGAAGTGATATTTCCGTATTTAAGCCGTGCTCCGTCCATGCAGAGTTTTTTCAGATATTGCATATGGTCGGCATCTATTTGTATTGAGGGCAGATGAACGGTGTCAAAATCCAAGGTGAGATTGCATTCATTGGCAATTTTCGCCGTGTTTTCGAGGGCAGACGGAAAATCGCCAAACAGAGAATACATTTCCTCTCTGCTCCTCAAATAAAATTCATCGCCCGAAAACCTTAATCTGTTTGGGTCATCCAGTCTTTTGCCCGTTTGTATACATGTGAGAACATCCTGAAGCAAACTGTCCTCACGCCTTGTATAGTGAATGTCATTGGTACAAACAAGAGGTATGCCCGTCTCTTCCGAGATGCGTTTCATACCCTGTCTTACAATCTCTTCCTCTGGGATTGAGTGGTTTTGAATTTCGAGATAAAAATTTCCTCTTCCGAATATAGCGTCAAGCTCAAGAGCCTTCCTCCGTGCACCGTCATAGTCTCCTGAAATGAGACAGGCACTCACCCGTCCCTTGAGACAGCCGCTAAGTGCCGTAAGTCCTTCGGAATACCTGCTAAGAAGCTCCGTATCTATTCTTGGTTTATAATAAAAGCCTTCCTTGTATGCCATTGAAACCAATGCCATAAGATTCTGATATCCCTGCAAATTCCGACACAGCAAAACAAGGTGTCCGTAGTCGGAATCCACTCCGGAAACCCTTGAATGTCTGCTTGTGGGTGCTGTGTAGACCTCACATCCGATAATGGGCTTTATACCCCGTTTTTTTGCCTCCTCAAAAAACTCCACTGCACCGTACATAACACCGTGGTCGGTTATGGCAAGACTCTTAAAGCCAAGCTCCTTGGCATAGTCAAGAAGCTCGGGGATTTTTGAACTGCCGTCAAGCAGGCTGTATTGAGTGTGGACATGCAAATGAGTAAAATCTAACACTTTTCTGCTATCTCCTGAATTTTGCGAAGGCGGTGGTTTACTCCTGATTTTCCCAGAGGAGGCTCAAGAAGCTCTCCAAGCTCCTTGAGCGAGTGCTCCCTGTATTCCATCCTGAGTCTTGCGACCTCCTTAAGGCTGTCGGGCAGAGCTTCGAACTGTCCGTTTTCCATAAGCTTGCTTATTGCTTTGACCTGAACCATTGATGCGTCCACAAGCTTTTGAAGATTTGCCGCCTCGCAGTTTGTGGTTCTGTTTACATTATTCCTAATTTCCTTGATAATCTTGGCATTATGAAAATCCATGAGCACCTTGTATGCACCCATGATAGTAAGTATATCTGCTATTTCTTCGCTGTTTTTGTAGTATATGACCATGCTTCCCGAACGGACAACCACTCTGGGATTTAGCGAAAGAGCTTTCATAATTACAAACAAATCGTTGTGAAGTCCATAATTTGCACTGGAAAACTCCATGTGGTATTTTTTTTCGGGACTCATGACAGCACCCGAGGTAAGAAATACACCTCGGAGGAATGCCTTCATTTTTGCAGGTTTGTCGATGTATTCTGTATTGACCCTTAAAAACTTAAGATAGTTTATCTGCGAAGCTCTGGAAACAAAGCCGAGCGATATCATAAGGTTTATTGTATCGGCGTTTTCTGTATACACCGTGTAATATACTCTGTTTGAAGGGGTCTTATTTATAGCTATTTTGGAAACTATACCGAGTGTGTCCTTCATAAGCTTAAATATTCTTCTTGCAATTTTGGCATTTTCGGTAACTGTTACAAGTTTAAGAGAGCCTTTTTCTCTCCTTAATCTTCCGCCAAAAGCAACTGCGCCCATAAGCTCGCAGATTGCGGCTGAGGTTGAAACATTTTTTATTTTAACAAGTTCATTTTTTGTATCTGACGAAAATGACATTTCTTTTCTCCTTAATTTGGGTGCTGTCGGAGCAAATCCCTCCACCGTCTGCGACGGTCCCCCTCCAGAATCCCTCCACCAAGCTACGCTTGGTCCCCCTCTCTTTAGACAAGGGAGGCTGTACAAGGGAGGCAGCCAACCCCTGCAATGTACCATTAAAACTCGGGGAAGTCACCTATAAATCTCACTTCAGGCTCCAGACATACCCCAAATTTATCGTAAACCGTTGTTTTTATTTTCTGCATAAGACGGAAAACATCCATACTTGTTGCATTGTCATAGTTGATTACAAATCCGCAATGCTTCGTAGAGACCATAGCTCCTCCGACCCTCTCGCCCCTGAGGCCTGCATCGTCTATAAGCTTTGCGGCAAAATATCCCTCGGGTCTTTTGAAGGTGCTTCCTGCACTCGGATATTCTATGGGTTGTTTTTCTCTTCGTCTCATGTTGAGTTCATCGCAAAGTGCCTTGATATCTTCCTTATTGCCCTTTGAGAGCTTAATTTTTGAAGACAATATAATATCGTCTTTTGTAAATCTGCTCTTGCGGTAGCCAAAGCCGTGCATATCGCCTGTAATGGTTTTTATCTCACCTGTTTGGTCTATATACACGGTCTCGGTGACTACATCCTTGATTTCTCCGCCGTAAGCACCTGCATTCATCACAACTGCACCTCCGAGACTTCCGGGGATACCTGATGCAAATTCAAATCCTGCAAGAGAATTTGTAAGAGCAACAGAAGCAATTCGGGAAAGAAGAGCACCCGCCATTGCGGATATGGTTTCGCCCTCTGCGGAAATATCCGACATTTTCTTTCCTATCTCGATTATTACTCCGTCGTATCCCGCGTCCGACACAAGAAGATTTGAGCCATTGCCAATAACGGTGTAGTTAATATTCTCTTTTTTGAGTACCGATACAAGACGCAAAATCTCATCGGGACTTGTCGGTGTTACAAAATATTTTGCATATCCTCCCGTGCGAAAGCTCACATGGGGTCCCATGGGTTCGTCGGTGTAAATACAGTCATCTTGCAAAATACCTTTGATTAAATTTAAAATATCTATTTTAAGCAACTCCTATTATATATTCTGTCTGCCCAAAAATGCCGCACCTATTATGCCTGCATCATTGCCGAGCTTTGCGATTACAACCTTTGGCGGATTAACATACTCTGCACCGTAGGAAAACCTTGCAACATGCTCCTTTATCGGGTCTAAAAGTCTGTCTCCCTGTCTGCATATTCCTCCGCCTATGGCAACAACCTGAGGACGGAAGCTGTTGATGATATCAACAACACCCTCTGCCACATAGAAAACATAGCGCTCAATAACTTCCTTTGCAACGCTGTCTCCCATATCCATAGCATCCCATGGAATTTTACCGTTTGCCTTTCCGCCGTTCTCTTCTATGAGGCGGGAAAGCGGTGAAGTCGGGTTTGCCTTTGCCGCACGCTCTGCATCACGGATAAGTGCCGTTGCAGATGCATATGCCTCAAGACAGCCCTTTCTTCCGCAGGTACAACTCTCGCCGCCCGAAATAAGAACCGTGTGTCCTATTTCTGCTCCTGCTCCGTTATATCCCGCAAAAATTCTGCCGTTAATTATTATGCCTCCGCCGACTCCCGTACCGAGAGTAATTGCAGCAAAATCCGTAACAGTTTTGTCTGTTAATGCAAAAAATTCTCCAAGTGCAGCACAGTTGGCGTCATTGCTTATATAGATATCCTTGTCTATATGCTTTCTTACCTCACTGCAAAGGGGTGCGTTTTTTAAGTTTATGTTGTTGGCATATGTCACAACACCGTTTTTGTCATCAACGCTTCCGGGACAGCCCATTCCTATTGAGCTTATGTCACTTAAGTCTAAACCTGCTTTTTCTGTAACAGCTTTTGCAAGGTCTGCAATATCCTTGGCAAGCTCAACATAATCCGCGTCCTTTGATGTGGGTATTGAGTCTTTAAAAAGTATGTTTCCCGTCTCATCGACGATACCTGCCTTAATACCTGTACCGCCTATATCAATACCTATATAATACATGCATTATTCCCCATTTTCTGCTTCCGATTTCATTTCATTGATAAGTCTTTCGTTAAGTGCTTCTGCGGCGTTGTAGCCCATTCTCTTCTGTCTGTGGTTGATTGCGGCTACCTCTATTACAACAGCTAAGTTCCTGCCTGGCTTAACGGGTATGGTGAGCGAGGGGATTTTTATTCCCAGAAGCTCGGTATATTCTGTAGCAAGTCCAAGTCTGTCGTACTGCTTTTTTTCCTGCCAGATTTCCAGATTGATTACCAAATCTATTTTTTCGGTGTTCTTTACTGCACCGACACCGAAAACATTTTTAACATTTACTATTCCTATACCTCTTAATTCTATAAAGTGTCTGATTATATCGGGCGAGCTTCCTATAAGGGAAATATCCGAAACTCTCTTAATTTCCACCGCATCGTCCGCAACAAGTCTGTGGCCACGCTTTACAAGCTCTACCGCAGTTTCGCTCTTACCTACACCGCTGTCTCCAAGAAGAAGCACGCCTTCGCCGTGAACCTCCACAAGAACGCCGTGGGTTGTAATTCTGGGTGCAAGCTCCACATTGAGAAATGCAATAAGTGCACTTATAAATCTTGATGTGGAATGCGACGACCTAAGAATAGGAGTGTTGTATTTCTGTCCGAGTTTTATCATAACATCGCTTATCTCCATGTCTCTTGTTACAATAACACAGGGAACGGATTTTTCAAAAAATCTCTCCAGTGCGGATGCCATATTGTCCTCTGTAAGATGGCTGAGGTACGAAGTCTCTACCCTGCCTATGACCTGAATTCTCGTGTTGTCAAAGTAATCAAAAAAGCCTGCCATCTGAAGACTTGGACGGTTTACCTCATTGTTTGAGATAAGGATGTCATTCATACCCTCGGACTCATGGATTACTTCGAGCTTGAATTCGCTAATTATCTTTTGAAGTTTAACGGTGAATTTGCTTTTTTCCATCATATGCACCTCATTATTATACATATTTTATCATTATAATAATATCACACTAAGCGGAATAAATCAACACATAAAATTTTTTGTTGAGATGTTGATTTTTTGTGTTTGGGATGGTATAATGTTACAAACGGGCGGAGCAGAGCCCCGCCCCTACATGATATGTGCTTCGCACTCGATATGCCGCTGACGCGACGAGGGAAAGGAGACTAGTAATATAATGAGCTACTCGCTGGAAGAATTTGCAAAGCATATGAAAAGCTGGAATCAGCTTCTTACAAATTACAAACTTCCCACATGGGAAGAGCTACCCACAATAGAGCTTTATATGGATCAGGTAATAGCACTTATGAACCAATATCTAAAGGTCTATATTCCGTCATCGGGAGACCTGTCGCAGACAATAACACCTCCTATGATAAACAACTATGTCAAGCAGAAGGTTATGCCTGCACCCGTAAAGAAGAGATATTCCAAAATACATATAGCATATCTTATAATGATATGTTCTCTTAAACAAGCACTGAGTATCCCCACAATGCAAAAAATTCTTCCTCTCCATGAGACCGAAACAGATGCAAAAGAGCTGTATGATGTTTTTTGCAAAAATCAGTATAAGGCGTTTAATTATATTACAGAAAAGGTCTGTGCAGTTACAGACCCGCTTCTTAAGGAAGCAGACAGCAATCCCGAAAGAATGTATGACCTCTCCATACAGATTGCCGTAAGTGCCAATGTGTTCAAAATGCTTTCGGAGGATGTTGCTTCTATAAAGCATCCCGAAAACGAATGAAGAAATTCAAAAAAATTTGATTTAGCTATAGACAAAACGATTTTTTTGTGTTACAATATTAAATGTTGTGACGCTGTTGTAGCTCAGTAGGTAGAGCACTTCCTTGGTAAGGAAGAGGTCGGCAGTTCAAATCTGCTCAACAGCTCCAAAAGGAACTGCCTCGCTTTTTAGCGAGGCAGTTCTGTTTTTTGCGGCTCTTTGTCAATAGTTGGGGTCAAAAAAAGAAGCTGTGTCAAAATGATTTTTTATTTTGACACAGCTTCTTTGGATATATCAATATATTATTTCTTGCTCATTGCCTTCTTGGCAGCCTTAGCGATATCTTCTGCTGTAAGCTCATATTCTTTGAGAAGGTCTGCGGGAACGCCGGATTTGCCGAATACGTCCTTTGTACCAATTCTTTCCATAGGAACGGGAGCTTCCTCACAAAGAACCTCTGCAACTGCGCTTCCGAGACCGCCTATGATATTGTGCTCTTCGCATGTAACCACAGCGCCTGTTTCCTTGGCAGCCTTTGCAAGTATTTCTCTGTCGATAGGCTTGATTGTATGTATATTGATAACTCTTGCACTTATGCCCTCATCCTCAAGAAGCTTTGCAGCATCAAGTGCGGCTTCTACCATAAGACCTGTTGCGACGATTGTAACATCGCTGCCGTCCTTAAGAAGTACGCCCTTGCCGATTTCGAACTCGTACTCTGCTTCATCATAAAGCACGGGAACAGCAAGACGGCCAAATCTTAAGTATACAGGACCGTTGTGAAGAATTGCAGCCTTTACTGCCGCTCTTGCCTCTACATCGTCTGCGGGGTTGATTATAACCATATTGGGTATAGTTCTCATTATACCGATATCTTCGAGGCACTGATGTGTAGCACCGTCCTCACCTACAGAGATACCTGCATGTGTTGCACCAATCTTTACATTGAGGTTGGGGTAGCCTATAGAGTTTCTTATCTGCTCAAATGCTCTTCCTGCCGCAAACATTGCAAAGGAGCTTGCAAATACTACCTTACCGCAGCTTGCAAGACCTGCAGCGGTGCTCATCATATTCTGCTCTGCTATACCCATGTTTATAAATCTTTCGGGAAAAGACTTCTTGAATGTATCTGTCTTTGTGGACTTGGAAAGGTCGGCATCGAGAACAACTATGTCGTACTCCTTGCCGTATTCACTAAGTGCCTTACCGTAGGATTCTCTTGTAGCTATTTTCTTAACATCTGCCATTATGCTCTCGCCTCCAACTCAGTTATTTTTTCATCAATTTCTTTCATAGCAATTTCGTACTGCTCTGCGTTGGGAGCTGCACCGTGCCAACCTGCTTCGTTCTCCATGAAGGATACGCCCTTGCCCTTTACGCACTTAGCGATAACTGCTGTGGGCTTGCCCTTGCACTCTTTGGCAGCCTTGAGTGCCGCCTTGATTTCGTCATAGTTGTGTCCGTCTATAACCAGAACATTCCAGCCAAATGCTTCGAACTTCTTGTCGATGGGTGTGGGGTTCATAACCTTGGTTATATCTCCGTCTATCTGCAGACCGTTGAAGTCAACAAATGCTACAACATTGTCGAGCTTATAGTGTGCTGCAAACATAGCTGCTTCCCATACCTGACCTTCTTCACATTCGCCGTCTCCAAGAATGGAATATACTCTGTAATCCTTGCCGTCGAGCTTAGCTGCAAGAGCCATACCGTTTGCGGCACAGACACCCTGTCCGAGTGAGCCTGTGGACATATCAACACCCGGGGTATACTTCATATCGGGGTGACCCTGAAGATAACTGCTTGCACTTCTTAATGTAGGAATATCCTCCTTGGGGATAAATCCCTTCTCTGCAAGAACTCCGTAAAGTGCGGGAGCACAGTCCCCCTTGGAAAGAACAAATCTGTCTCTGTCGGGATCTCTGCTGTCACTTAAATTAACATTCATTTCATCAAAATAAAGAACAGAAAGAATGTCTGCAATAGAGAGCGAACCTCCCGGGTGTCCCGACTTAGCGGTATAGACACCTGTCAATGCGTGCTTCCTGATTTTGTAAGCAACAAGTTCCAACTGCGTATTATTCATTACTACTTTCTCCTCCGTTTTCTTTGTAATTTGTTTCGTCTATAATATTAAACGATAATTTGATAATTTCGTTTAATCTATCATAACTATGGGATATAAAGAGATATCCCAGAAGAGCTTCAAAGCCTGTGGCATGTCTGTAATCGACTATGTCGGCATTTTTTGCCGAGGTGTTGGAATGTGCGTTTCTGCCCCTTTTGTATACGGCGGTTTCCTCCTCCGTAAGATGCGAAATCAATTCCTTTATAACCCTGCTCTGTGCTCTTGCACTCACATAGCCCGTTGATGCCTTGTGAAGCTTATTTACCGCGGTGTTGCCATGTTCAAGAACATGTGAGCGGACATATATTTCGTATACTGCATCGCCTATATACGCAAGCGAAAGAGGCGAATACATATTGGCTTGGTTATCCTGCAAATAAGGAAAATTCATATTATACTCTCTTCCACTTAACACCCTGTCTGGTGTCCTCCAGAATTATGCCCATATCCTTTAATGTGTCCCTGATTTCATCGGCACGGGCAAAGTTTTTGTCCTTCTTTGCCTGTGTTCTCTCCTCAATAAGTGCCTCTATGTCGCTGTCGAGAAGCTCCTTTGATGTGAGTATCTCTATACCGAGGACTCCCGCAAGCTCTGTAAGAAGACCAAGGGCCTCCCTAAGAACAGAAGAAGCTGTATTTTCATTAACAGAAACATTTATATGCCTAACAAGGTCAAATATTACAGAAATTGCATCGGCCGTGTTGATATCATCGTCCATGGCATCAATAAATCTCTCTTTGAGTGCATCAAGCTCCGTCTCAATAACCTCGCCGTCTTCCTTGCTGTTTGATATAAGGAACTCAAGATTTTCTGCACATGTTTTTATTCTGTCAAGTCCCGCCTTTGCCTGAGTAAGAAGCTCGTCGCTGAAGTTGATGGGGTTTCTGTAATGGGCAGAAAGCATGAAAAATCTTATTACGCTGTAATCAAACTTTTCCGCTACATCTCTTACGGTAAAGAAGTTACCCAGAGACTTGCTCATCTTGACATTGTCTACATTGATATAGCCGTTGTGAAGCCAGTAATTTGCAAAGGGTGCGTCGTTTGCCGCTTCGCTCTGCGCAATCTCATTTTCGTGATGGGGGAATATAAGGTCCTGACCGCCCGAATGAATATCAATTGTCTCACCAAGATATTTATTAGCCATGGCACTGCATTCTATGTGCCAGCCCGGACGACCCATACCCCAGGGGCTTTCCCATGCGGGTTCTCCCTCTTTCTTGGCTTTCCATACTGCGAAATCCATGGGGTCTTCCTTGACTGTTCCTACCTCTATTCTTGCACCTGCCTCGAGATTTTCAAGCGGCTGATGCGATAGCTTGCCATATTCCTTAAACTTCTTTACTCTGAAATATACATCGCCGTCCACATTATATGCAAAGCCCTTTTCCATAAGCTTATTTATAATGGTGATGATTGAATCAATATTTTCGGTAGCCTTTGGGTGAACGGTTGCTTCCTTGATTCCAAGCCCCTTGGAATCCTTGAAATACTCATTTATAAATCTGTCCGCAAGCTCTTTGACCGTGATGTTTTCTTCGTTGGCTTTCTTAATCATCTTGTCGTCTATGTCGGTAAAGTTCTGGACAAAATTTACATCGTAGCCTCTGTATTCGAGATATCTTCTAAGGGTATCAAAAATTATAAACGGTCTTGCGTTTCCTATATGAAAATAATTGTATACAGTAGGACCGCATGAATACATTCTTACCTTGTTTTCTTCTATAGGCTTAAATTCTTCCTTCTTGCGTGTAAGGGTGTTATAGAGTTTTAGCATTTAATCAGTCCTTTCTGAATTATTGTGTTCTATCTTTTCTTCTATATCATGGACAAGCCTACTTAGCTTGCAGATAGCCTGACTTGTAGGATCGGGAATATGAATCTGGTCAAGGTCCATACTGTCTACCCTGCGGTTGTTGATGCGTACTACCCTTGCAGGAACACCTACTGCGGTAGAGTTTTCGGGAACTTCTGTAAGGACTACCGCATTTGCGGCAATCTTGGAATTATCACCGACGGTAAAGGGTCCGAGCACCTTTGCTCCGCTTCCTATAAGGACATTGTTGCCGATTGTGGGATGTCTCTTGCCCTTGTCCTTACCCGTACCACCCAGGGTAACATTCTGATAAAGCGTACAGTTGTCTCCGATTTCTGCCGTCTCGCCTATTACTATACCCATGCCGTGATCAATAAACAGACCCCTTCCTATAGTGGCGCCGGGGTGTATCTCTATGCCTGTAAAAAACCTTGCAAGCTGAGATATAATCCTTGCAAGAAGAAACATCCTGTGCTTATGGAAGAAATGTGCATATCTGTATGCTACTATTGCATGAAGACCGGGGTAAAGAAGTATAACCTCAAGGTAGTTTCTTGCAGCGGGGTCTCTTTCGAGAATATTTGTCATTTCCTTGGGGGCAACGCAAAAGAAGAGTACAGCCCACAAAATCAAAATGCCAAGCACAAAATACCACATACCCAATCCTCCTAAGCAGTCGCGTCAGTATCAAAACCCGTTTTGGGTGCGTGTTTTTACGCCACTGCACTCATTAAAATACTCGCAAATGCATAATACACACACATTCATTATATAATTTTTCTCACTAAATTACAATAGTTTTTTGCACATTTATAGAAAAAGATTGAAATTGTTTCTTGTTTCTGTTAAAATAATAGTGATTTTTTTAAGGGAGATGACAAAAATGATATATTCCGTGCCCGAAAACCCAAGATGCAGTTTTTGTATACACAGCGATAATAACAAAGACAGCGGGAACATCCTCTGTGATATCAAAGGAACTGTCCCCGCCGACTACTGTTGCAGAAAATTCAAATATGATATTTTCAAAAAGAAAATCAAACCGCGCAAAGTAAATAAAATGTCAAAATTTACGCCCTGCGACTTTAGTTTGTAAAGTCTATCTTGCACTCAAAGGGAATTGTGATTATTATATCCTCTTCCCTTATGCTCTCTTCCATTTCGAGATACAATGTATAGTCACAAGTGCTGTCTGAATTTTTCTTTATGGATACTTCACTTATATTTACATCCATATCTTTAAGGTGGTTTGTAATCTTTTCCTGATAATACTTTTCATTTACACCCTTTATCACAAGCGACCTTGTTTTGTGCTGGGTCATAAACTTAAGCTTGTGGTGGAGCATTATCTGTATGCAGAGTATGATACCTGTCGCAAATATTCCGACTATATACATTCCTGCACCTATTGCCATTCCTATTCCCGAGGTTGCCCATATGCCCGATGCCGTGGTAAGTCCCCTTATACTTCCTCTGCGTATGTATATCATACCTGCACCCAGAAATCCGACACCCGTAACAATACCCTGTGCAAGTCTTGAGGGGTCAAGGCGGACATCAACTCCGTTTTCCATTGCCTCGGTTATTAGGTCATAAAAGCCGTACTTTGATATAATCATCATAAGTGCAGATGCACAGGCAACTATACAATGCGTTCTTACTCCTGCCTCCTTGGCACGGTTTTTTCTCTCAAAGCCTATAAATATTCCGCACAAACATGCTACTATTATTCTTATAAGCAGATTTATGTGATATGTCTCAATAAATTCCATACTCATCCCTCCATCTAATATTATACGGGGTCACTATATATAATGTTCATACATTGTCACAAATAGCCACAGGCATTGACACTAAAATCAGCTCCTGCAGAGTATTCATTAATTATTTGTTATCCTTGAGGTTCTCTCTTAATGCATGGATAAGGTTTGCATTTGTGGAAACTAGGTCACAGCTTACCATTATCATCTGCTCGTAATCTGAGGATATTGCAAGTGCTGTTGCTGTAATCGGCTTTGAGTAAGGTCGATTTCTGCCCAACCAAAATTATGCTTACTCATATTTAATAATACCCCTTCAAATAATATACTATTTATTGTGAATTATACTGCATTGCATCGTATTAGTCAATAGAATACAGAAATTTTTATCCTATAAGGTCCGCATCATAATTTGCTCTTTCACCGCCTATAAAAGGTGCCCTTGTGCGTGCGGCGGTTACATATGCCTCGCCTATCCTATCGACACAAAGTCTTACAGGAACGGCTACCCTCTTAAGATGCATGCCGATGAGGGTTGAGCCTATATCTATTCCCGCGTCAGCCTTTATATACTCAACGGCTACGGGGTCGTTAAAATGCCTGTAAGCCTCTGTTGCAAACGAGCCTCCTGCCTTTGGCATGGGAACAGCATTTACAATTTCGGCAAACGGCACAGCATCCCTCTCCGTTATAATAGCTCTGTTTAAGTGCTCACAGCATTGTGCGGCTACATATATTCCCTCTTTATTAAAAACTTCATACAGACTTTCGAAGAGTATCCTTGCGGTATCGGGACTTGAATTCGTACCGATTTTGCTTCCGATAACCTCACTGGTTGAGCAACCGATAACGACTATCTGTCCTTTTTTAAGATGTGCTTTCCCAATAAGGTCATTTGCCGCAAGAGTGCATTGCTCCTTGATTTTATCCATCATATTGTCCTCCAACTAGATTTCGTACCCATGTTTTACTTTTTATTAGGAAGAAGCCTACTAACGCTTTTAATACATCTGCCGACTGAACCGCCAGGTATGTTACCGAGACCGGTGCAAACTGCAAAAACAAAAAGGCTATGGGCATGGTTATAAAAAACACAAATATACCGTCCGAAAGAGCAGTAATAAGCACCTTTCCGCCTGCCCTCATGGTAAAGTATGCGGAATTTTCATAACACAAAAACGGCATGAAAAGTGCAGATGTCTTAATAAAATACTGCGCGTACTCCTTTGACTCAAAAGAGACATTATATATATGGGTTACAGGCTCAGCTATAATGAGTGTAACTATACCAATCGCGATACTTACAAGTACCGAGAAGAAATTTAACTTCCGAACATCATCAACAGCTTTGTCAAACTCTCCTGCACCGAGGTCCTTGCCTGCGATAATACCTACCGCAATACCTAAGGAACGGAAGGTGATGTTAAGAAGATTGAGTACAGTTGATGATATACTGTATCCCGCAACAACGGCAAGACCGTAGTTGCTGTAGCTCATAGCAAGAAGCGACATTCCTAGCGCCCACAGAAATTCATTGCCGAGAAGCGGAATTGCCTTTACCGTAAATTCCTTAAGCTCTCTCCCGGGTATTGCAAGGGTGTCGAAAGCACCGATAAAATACGGATGCTTATTTTTGCTCCTTGATATGTATACAATAATTACACCGCATTCTGCAAAACGGGAAATTACCGTACCGAGTGCTGCCCCGGTGACCCCAAGCCTCGGGAAGAAGCCTATACCGAATATCAGAAGATAATTGAGAACCGTATTTGCAATAAGTGCCGTAACACCTGCAACCATGGGTACAAAGGTCTCTCCCGTCTCCTTGAGGGTGCTGGAAAGCATCTGTGTAGCGGCATATGGTACAAGACCTATAAGGCTCATTCTTAAATAAGACAAGGCATAATCCATTGCAAGCGAAATATCGCAATCGTGACTTCCCTCATGCAGAAAAAGATTTATAAGAAACCTGCCTCCGAATATAAAGATAACAAAAGCAATAACCGTAATAGCTCCGCACACCACCGTCTTAAAACGCATGGTATATCTTATGCCGTCCATATCCCCCTTGCCGAAATACTGCGATGCAAAAACTCCCGCACCGCTGAATGAACCGAATATGCAAAGGTTAAACACAAATATAATCTGGTTTACAATGGCAACTCCCGACATTTGCTCCGTGCCGAGACTGCCTACCATGACATTATCCAGCATATTTACAAGGTTTGTTATAAAGTTTTGAAGTATTATAGGAAGTGCAACGGCAAGTACCATTTTATAAAACGATTTGTTGCCGAAATATCTTCTTAAAAACATATTTCACCTCAGATACCAAGAAGCGTGCATGCCACAGAGAAGTATATAAGAAGTGACAGAGCATCTACAATAGTTGTAATAAAGGGACTTGCCATAACAGCAGGGTCAAAGCCTATTTTCTTTGCCCCTATGGGGAGCAGACAACCGATAAGCTTGGCAAAAAATACTGCCAGAATAACTGTGAGAGCTACAACCCCCGAAAAGCTTACACCCATTCGGTCTATAAGCATACACTTAAGGAAGATGGCAATTCCCAAAGTGATACCGCATACCACAGCCACCCTGATTTCCTTCCATACTACCCTCAGCGTATCTCTGTATTCTATCTCTCCTACAGAAAGTGAATGGATTATAGTTACAGATGCTTGCGAACCCGAATTACCTGCTGTATTCATTATCATGGGTATGAAAGATGCCAGAACTATCTGTGCCTCTAGTGCCTTTTCGAACGAGCTCATTATCATACCTGTAAATGTGGCCAGAAACATAAGAAGCACAAGCCACGGTATTCTCTTACGCCATGTTGCAAAAACTCCCGTCCTCATATACGGTCTGTCATCGGGCACGATAGCAGCCATCATCTCAATATCCTCTGCCGCCTCGTCCTGAAGGACATCAATAGCATCGTCAAAGGTTACGATACCCACCATTCTGCCCTCCTCGTCCACTACGGGAAGTGCCATGAAGTTATATTTGTCAAAGTTATATGCAACCGCTTCCTTATCTTCGGTAGTGGTTACATATATCGGGTTGGTTTCCATTACATCCTCTATAAGCTCATCCTCGCCCGCAAGAAGAAGTGTTTTTACAGAAACTATTCCCTTTAATTTATTGTTTTCTGTAACATAACAGGTATATATTGTTTCCTTGTCCACACCTGTCTTTCGTATGTGACGGATTGCCTCGCTTACTGTCATGCTTCGCCTCAGCGTAACATACTCTGTTGTCATTATGCTTCCCGCACTGTCCTCGGGATATTTGAGTATCATATTGATACTCTTTCTTGTGTCGGTGTCTGCGGCCCTTAATATTCTTTTGACAACATTTGCGGGCATTTCCTCGATGATATCCACCGCATCATCGACATAGATTTCGTCCATGACTTCCTTAAGCTCTTTGTCCGTAAAGCTGTGGATAAGCTTTTCCTGGCAGTCCGACTCCATCTCTACAAAGGTATCTGCCGCAAGATCCTTTGGTGTAATACGAAAAGCTATAACCAGCTCTTCGTCATCAAGCTCCTCCATAAAAAGTGCAATATCTGCAGGGTTCATTATATTGAGAAGCTCCTTTAGTTTAACATACTGCTTTGTGCGGAGAAGGTCAAGTGCCTCCTCCCTAATCATTCTTTCTTCGTCCATTATTATTCCTCCTGTTATATATTTTTATCAGGAAGGAAGTAAGGGCGCAAAATTACAACAAACAAAAGCGGGAAATAATCCGCGCTTTATCATATAATCACATAATACATCAGCACTCAGTTTGTGCACATCCAAACAGACGCACAAAAAGAGTGCATATAAACATTATGTAATTACACCCGGCATAACCTGCGCTGCTACTACCTCCGGCGTCCATTTAATCTCACCTCACTAAGTGTATTATTTATAATATAGTACCACAAAGGGCAAAAAATCTCAATAGTTTTTTTGAACTTTTTTGTATAGTCCGATTGCAGTAATAACCAAACCTGCGACCACACAGATGCACGCTACGAGCTGTGATATTCTGAAACCTGCGAGCATAAGGCTGTCTGTCCTCATAGACTCTATAAAAAATCTTCCTGTTCCGTAGCTTATAAGATACAGGGCAAAAATCTGTCCGTCAAATTTCCTTTTTGGAAACAGGATAAGAAATATCGTAAGAAACATAAGATTCCACAGCGACTCATAAAGAAATGTCGGATGAACGGGAAGGTCGGGATTAACATCAAAACCCGAGAGCGCGAGTCTTGAAAGCTCCTCCCTGATGATATTTCCTGTCATGCCCCACGGCAGTGCAGTATTGGTGCCAAATGCCTCCTGATTGACAAAATTACCCCATCTGCCAACCGTCTGTCCTATGAGAAGTCCCACAGAACCGACATCGCACAGAAGTCCAAGGTTCTGCCTTTTGACTCTAGCATAGATAACGGCAACCGCTATTGCGGTTATAATACCGCCGTATATTGCAAGACCGCCGTTCCATATTTTGTATATATCGCCAAGGTGATTTCGGTAATAATCCCACTCAAATATTACATAGTAAAGCCTTGCACCGACTATTGCAAGCGGTGCGGCATAGAGTACCAGGTCCACAACCGTATCGGGATTCATTCCGTTTTTCTTTGCAAGACGCGAGGCAACCAATACGGCGATGGCAAAGCCTACAGCAATTATTATTCCGTACCAGTATATTTCCTTTGAGCCTATAGAAAAGGCAACATTATCTATATTCATTTTAATGTCAAGATGCGGAAATGATATATAGCTCATTTGTAAAAATTCCTTTCGATTATAGAAGTTGAGTTATGAGTAATTTTATGAGGTGCGAAATAAATACAATTGCTTCGTCCGCTATGCGATATCCCATATCACACTTGGTATGAATTTTGGGAACATTAGTCCCAAATCTTTGTAAAAATACCGCCGCGATGACACGCTCACTCAGAGCGAGGCATCGCTAAAATCGACGGACAGCAGCGGTAATTTGATTCCGTCGATTTTACGGAATTTTTACTTTGATTTGTGCCAAATGTTTTGCCCCAAAATTCATAAGGCGTGTGCTACGGAATACCGCATATCGTACGAGCGCACAGCAGAGGGTATTCAATAAGTTGCGTCTTGC
>JAZSFO010000051.1:0-26728 GCA_045532255.1 Clostridia bacterium
GCCCCAAATCTTTGTAAAAATCCCGCCGCGTCGAACCGACAACTCATGTCGGCTCCGCTAAAATCGACGGACAGCAGCGGGATTTTGTTTCCGTCGATTTTACGGCATTTTTACTTTGATTTGGGTCAAATGTTTTGTCCCAAAATTCATAAGGCGTGTGCTAAGGGATACCGCATATCGCACGAGCGCACAGCAGAGGGTATTCAATAAGTTGCGTCTTGCGGATTTCAAGACAAAACAGATGCCTGAAATCCAGCAAAAACGGAGTAAAATTACCGAAAATCAATTTCCGCTGCGGTTCGGTGATTTTAGCGATGCCAAGCTCTGAGTGAGCTTGTCAGCGCGGCTCCGTTTTTTGTGCAGATTTTAGGTAGCTGTTCTTGAAATCCGCACTTAGCAGCGATTGAATATCCTCTGGTGAAGCATATCATGAAATTCACCCTTTGCAAAATTGTTTATTTTAATATCGTATGCCTTCTTGACAAAGACGAAAACTACAATATATAATATATGTAATACTTTTAAGGTGGTTTTTTATGCGTCTTGACAAATTCTTAGCAGACTGCGGTATCGGAACCCGCAGGGAAATCAAACAAATACTCAAAACAGGGGTTGTGCTTGTTAACGGCACCCCGATTAAAAGACCCGAATTTTCGGTTTCGCCAAGTGACGACTCTGTGACAATAAACGGCGATAGGGTCTTATACAGGCAATTTGTATATCTTATGCTAAATAAGCCCTCAGGATATGTAAGTGCCGTGTTTGACAACCGTCTTCCTACAGTTATAGAACTTGTGCCTCCCGAACTTTCGCACTATGACCTGCATCCTGTAGGCAGACTCGACTATGACACCGAGGGACTTCTTATTCTTACAAATGACGGAGCACTCACACACAGAGTCATATCGCCAAAAAGCCATGTTGACAAAACATACTTTGTAAGAACTCTTCTTCCGATAGAGGACAGCTATGAAAAATTATTTGCCGACGGCGTAACTCTTGATGATGGTTACAAGACCATGAGTGCAAAAATTACAAAAGGGGAGGAAGAAAACACCTGTACCCTTGTAATAAGAGAGGGCAAATTCCATCAGGTCAAAAGAATGATGGAGGCTGTGGGAAACAAGGTAACATATCTTAAGAGAATTAAAATCGGTTCGCTTCCGCTCGATGAAAGCCTTGATAAAGGCGAAATGAGACTTCTTACAGAAGAGGAACTGATATTACTGGAGGAGAAAAGCCAATGGATATAATCCTAACTCTTGCAAACGACTTGGGAATAAAGGAAAGTCAGGTCAAAAACACCGTGGAGCTGATTGATGCAGGAAACACAATTCCGTTTATAGCAAGATACCGCAAGGAAGCTACAGGCTCTCTCGATGACGAGGTGCTCCGCAGGCTCGACGAAAGGCTTAAATATCTGCGTTCCCTCGACGAAAGAAGAGAAGAAATCCGCAGACTCATAGACGAGGGCGGAAACCTCACCGACGAAATAAACCAGAAAATTGACAGTGCCCTGATACTCAGCGAGCTTGAGGATATTTACAGACCCTTCCGCCCGAAGAGAAAGACAAGGGCATCGGTCGCAAGGGAAAAGGGACTCGAATCGTTTAAGGACCGTATTCTTCTTCAAGAGGACAAGACAGGGGATATTGAGGATATAGCAAAAGAATATATAAATGAAGAAAAAGGCGTCCTTGATACCGCCGAGGCAATCTCGGGTGCTATGGATATCATAGCAGAGGAGATAAGCGACAATGCCGATTTCAGAGGGCATATCCGCTCCGCAACCCAAAATCACGGTCTTATTGTTTCCGCTTCCGATAAGCAAGATGACTCGGTATATTCCATGTACTATGATTTTACCGAAAGGGTAAAGACCATAGCAAACCACCGCGTGCTTGCTCTTGACAGAGGCGAAAGAGAGGGTGTACTTAAGGTCTCTGTTTCTGTAGATGAAGAAACCATTCTCACTTACCTCAAAAAATCAATCATAAAAGGCTCTATATATAATGAAGTAATTGAAAAGGCAATCGAGGACTCCTACAAACGCCTTATAGCACCCTCCATAGAAAGAGAAATCCGCTCTTATCTTACAGAAAGGGCAGGAGAGGGTGCAATTTCGGTATTCTCGGACAACCTGAGACAGCTTCTTATGCAACCGCCGATAAAAAATCAGACCGTTCTCGGTCTTGACCCCGGATACCGTACGGGATGCAAGCTAGCAGTCTGCGACGAAACGGGCAAAGTGCTGGAAACAGGAGTAATATTCTGCACCCTTGACCATCACGACAAGGAAAAAAGCGCAAAAAATCTTAAAAGTCTTATAGAGAAATATAATGTAGGACTTATTTCCATAGGAAACGGAACCGCCTCGGGCGAAACAGAAAAGTTTGTTTCCGAGGTCATATCCTCTATGGATAGAGAGATATACTATATTATAACCAATGAGGCAGGAGCCTCTGTGTACTCTGCATCAAAGCTGGGAAGCGAAGAGTTTCCTGATTTTACGGTAGAACAGCGAAGCGCCGCATCAATAGCAAGGCGTGTTCAAGACCCGCTTTCCGAGCTGGTCAAGATAGAGCCGGGCTCAATCGGAGTGGGGCAGTACCAGCACGATGTCAGCCAGAAGAGACTTTCGGAAACACTCGGTGGAGTGGTGGAAAGCTGTGTTAATAATGTAGGAGTTGACCTAAATACTGCATCATGGCCTCTGCTGTCGTATGTTGCGGGCATAAGCAAAAATGTGGCAAAAAACATCGTCAGCTACAGAGAGCAAAACGGCAGATTCAAAAGCCGAAAAGAGCTTACAAAGGTTGACAAGCTCGGACCCAAAGCATTTTTGCAATGCGCAGGATTTTTAAGAATTCCGATGGGCGATGAAATACTTGACTCAACAAATGTCCACCCCGAATCCTATGATATTGCCCGCTCTCTCATGCAGGAGGCAGGCATAAACGCAGACGAAATCAGACAGAGAAGCTACAAATCAATGGAAGAAAAAATAAAAAATGTGGACCTTGTCGCATTTATGAATAAGTATAATGTGGGAAAACCGACCCTTACGGATATAAAGGACTCGCTTTTAAGACCCGACAGAGACCCCAGAGACAGTATGCCAAAGCCCGTTCTCAAAACAGACATTCTTACAATAGAAAGTCTTAAAGCGGGCATGGTTCTTACAGGAACCGTAAGGAATGTTACGGACTTCGGTGCGTTTGTTGACATCGGGGTTCATCAGGACGGACTTATTCATATATCGCAGATATCGGATAAGTTTATAAAGCATCCCTCAGAGTGCCTTAAGGTCGGGGATATAGTAAAGGTAAAGGTTCTGGAAGCCGACATGAAGCGACAGAGAATTAGTTTAAGTATCAAGCAAGTGTAACAAAATTCAATAAAAAATCAAATAAAGGGCATATAAATTGATGCTGTTTTGTGCAGAAACAACAAATTTTGGGCTTGTTCCAAATGTACAGAAACTTTGAGTATGAATTTTGTAATACAAATCAACAAAAAAGCCTGCCTTAATTGTGCAAAAATGATAGTTTGCGGATTAAACTCGGCAAAATCAGACATATTTAGTTATGATTTTATACAATCTGTATATTTTGCAAAGATTTATTTTGTCAAATTAACTATTGGAAGTTTGCAAAAATTATGTTAAAATACTATTAAATTAGAATTGTGTAACTATGACTTAGGAGGTACATACAATGGCAAGTTTAAGTTTACAACACATTTACAAAAAGTACGACGGCGGTGTAACAGCTGTATCTGACTTCTGCCTGGATATTGCAGACAAGGAATTTATCGTATTGGTAGGCCCCTCAGGCTGCGGTAAGTCCACAACACTCAGAATGGTTGCAGGCCTCGAAGAAATTACAGAAGGCGAACTCTACATAGGCGAAAAACTTATGAATGATGTAGCACCCAAGGACAGAGATATAGCAATGGTTTTCCAGAACTATGCTCTTTATCCCCACATGACAGTATTTGATAACATGGCTTTTGGTCTCAAGCTCAGAAAGCTCCCCAAGGACGAAATCTCCAAGAGAGTTAACGAAGCTGCCAAGATTCTTGACATCGCTCATCTTCTTGACAGAAAGCCTAAGGCACTATCGGGCGGACAGAGACAGCGTGTTGCTCTCGGCCGTGCTATCGTAAGAGAACCTAAGGTATTCCTTATGGACGAACCTCTCTCCAACCTGGATGCTAAGCTCCGTGTTCAGATGAGAACAGAGATTTCCAAGCTCCACCAGAGACTTCAGACAACATTTATCTATGTAACACATGACCAGACAGAGGCTATGACAATGGGTACAAGAATCGTTGTTATGAAAGACGGTTTCGTACAGCAGATAGACTCTCCTATGGGTCTCTACAACGAGCCTGCTAACATGTTCGTTGCAGGATTTATCGGAAGCCCCCAGATGAACTTTACAGATTGTAAGGTTACAGAGGAAAATGGTGTTGTTTCCCTCGCATTTGACGGCAACACAATCAACCTTCCCGACGGCATCGCTTCCAAGGTTAAGGCAACAGATTGCATAGGCAAGGATGTTATTCTCGGTATCAGACCCGAAGACATCCACGATGAAGAAGCATTCCTCACATCATCTCCTGAGAGTGTTATCGAGGCATTTGTAGAAGTTACAGAGCAGATGGGTTCAGAAACCTTCCTCTACACTAAGATTGGTGAGACTTCCTATACAGCAAGAGTTAACCCCAGAACTACAGCAGTGGCTCAGACCAGCATTAAGGTTGCTTTTGACCTTAACAAGATTCATCTCTTTGATAAGGAAACAGAGATTACAATTCTCAACTAATTATTTGTTTTTTGTGCCCAAGTGTCTCAGGATGCTTGGGCAATTTTTATAATATACACCCGCAAAAGAAAGGATGAGCATATGAAAAAGAAATTACGATTTTTGTTTTTTGTCATTCTTATACTCATTGCTGTATTTTTTGTGTATCCGTTTTCAATGGATATTATAAATAAACCTGTGTCCGACAGTACCGATACGGTTACCGTTACGATTAATGACGGAACATCTACCCTCGGTATAGGAAAAATCCTGAAAAATGACGGTCTTATCCGAAGTCAATACGCATTTCTTGTTAAGGTAAAGACAAGTAAGTATAGCGGCAAGCTCGGAAGCGGGAGCTTTTCGCTCTCACCGTCAATGAAGATGACAGAAATTATAAGTAAGTTATCCGAGCCAAAGCCTGTACTGGAGACCGTTACCGTGACATTTCCCGAAGGGTATTCCATAGAACAGATGGCATTGGAGCTTGAAGACAGCGGTGTAGTCAGCAAAAAGGATTTTCTTGAGGCAGTAGGGGAGCAATACAGCTTTGAATTCCTAAAGCATATTCCAAGCGGAAATTATAACTACTACCTTCAGGGATTTCTGTTCCCGAGCACATATGAGTTCTACAAAAACAGCAGACCCCGTGAGGTAGTTGAAAAGATGCTTACTGCCTTTGAAGATGTTTACTTATCGCTTGAGGGAAGCTATGAGAATATATTTGACACTATAATAATCGCATCTCTTATAGAAAAGGAAGCCAAACTTGAGAGCGAAAGACCCATAGTTTCGGGCGTAATTGCCAACAGGACAAAAAAAGGTATGGCATATCAGATTGATGCAAGTGTTCTCTATGCGGCAACAGACGGACTTTTTAATAATGATGACAGTGCATTTATTGCACGAAATATCAAAAATCTTGATTCTCCCTACAATACCTATATGTATAGTGGGTTACCTGCAGGGCCTATATGCAATCCGGGTATCACATCAATAAAGGCGGCAATAGAACCGATGGAGCATAACTATCTTTATTACCATACCGATACCAAAAAGAATGACGGCTCGCATATTTTTACAGAAAGCTTTAGTCAGCATATAAATACGATGCGATGATGTATGGTTTTTATAAGATGTAATCAGCACCACCTTTGCCTTCCCCTCTCCGCTGTGAAAAACAGACGGAAAAACAAAAAAATCCCCTGGAAATTTTACCGCATCTGCGGAGGGCACGGAAACCGTGCCTAGTCCTCGATTGCGGAATTTCTTCGGGAATTTTTTTATTTTTCTTAATCGCCTGTTTTTCAAGGCGGTGGCAGGGAAAGCAAAAGTTCTGCTGATCTTAAGCACACGGGAGTGAAAACACATTATAAATTATCTTCTTTTTTCTCTTTGCATAATCATAAGCCAGTTTAGTTCCGCTTTTGGGCTGATATTCTGTTACACTTCTTTTGCTGTATTTGCGTCTCGGAGGAAGGTAATTTTCATTGTAGTAAAATATACAATAATCGCTTTTGTCTATCATTTCTTGATTTCTCTCTACATATGATGCTCTTCCTGAGTTTTTGATTTTCTCGGGATAATATGTATCATCATAAAACTCAAGAAGACATTCTTTATAGAAATCATCAATATATTCATATACTGCTCTCACATAAACTCTTTTTATGTGGGGGTATTTTTCTTTAAGCTCGGTCACAATATCACAGCAAAAGCTGTTAAACTGACTTTTGCTTCCGAATAAAAATGTATCCACATTTACATTTACTATGAGATTTTCTATGATTGTGAAAAGTTCTCTTTCCATTTCTTCCGTTTGTTTAATCTTTCTGTGACCTATAAAGCAACAAGTTCCCATGATAATTTCCCCGTAAATTAAAAAATGCGCCCACCGAAGCAGACGCATAAAAAACGCAAACTCCGATAGTCGCCAAACTATTCTAATAGATATGCTTTACATTCTACTCAGTGGAATTTGCATTTTTATCAATTTCACAAGTAGAATGCTAAAAAGATAACAAAAATATACAGCTATCCTGTATAGCATATCTAAAAATTATTATTAAAATAGTTTGGCATATTTATAGTATCACATATTTTCAAAATTATCAATATAAATTATATAAATATTTACATACTTAAAATAAACAATTCTGTAAAGGGTGAATTTGCGATATGCGATATCCCGCATCACACGCCTTATGAATTTTGGGACAAAACATTCGTCACAAATCAAAGTAAAAATTCCGTAAAATCGACGGAATCAAATTTCCGCTGCTGTCCGTCGATTTTAGCGGTGCCAAGCTCTGGGTGAGCTTGTCAGCGCGGCGGGATTTTTACAAAGATTTGGGGCGGATGTTCCCAAAATTCATACTAAGTGTGAGGCGGGATATCGTATAGCGGACGAAGCAATTGTATTAACTTCGCACTTTACAAAATTACTCATATATCAAATTATTGTTGTATTTTACTTAAAATTATGACGCAAAAATTACACTTGACTTTTTCAAAAGAATTACATATAATAATAGTGTAAGAAAATCAGAAATTCAGAAAACATGAGGTGTGATTTATATGTTAGCAGAAATCAGGGGGCGTTCTCAAATTACAATACCTGCTGAAATTATAAAAAAGCTGGGCATTTCCGAAGGTGACAAATTCGATATTGTAGAAAAAGACGGAGGTATTTTTCTTTGTCCGGTTATAGTATATCCAAAAGATAAATTATTAAAAATTGCAAAATTGATAAAAGACTCGGAAGCACAGCTTTGTGAACAAGACAGTTTTGATACCGTCGAAGATATGTTTGCAGATATGGGGATAAATATTGACAATGTATAAATTAAAGTACACAAAAGAATATCATTTTATTGCTTGATATCGGTCATCATAAGAATATATTGGGATTATAAGAGAAAGAGAGAGTATATCGCTTTTAATAAATGCGGTATACCCTCTCTTTTTTACACACTGTTTTTCGCCATATAGTAATATTTACATTTTATTACAAAAGCCTCTTTCTTAAATCCTCAGCACTCTCTATACTTAAGTATGACGGCGGAATATCAAACACGGTCTTACATCCGTACATTCCCTCTCCATTCATTCTGTATACCGCTCTTGCACATGCGGTAAGCACCGATGCTGTAAATTCGGGGTTTGAGGCAAGCTTCAAGCTATATTCTATGATATGCTTATTGTTATCTCCCGTCTTTCCGCTCCTTATAACAAATCCGCCATGAGGCATAGCACTATGGTTTGCCTTAAGTTCTTCCATTGATATAAAGTGTACGGTTGTATCGTAATCTGCAAAGTAATTCGGCATGGTTACGATTTCTTTTTCTATCCTCTCAAGGTCTGCACCGTCCTCTGCCACAACATAGCACTCTCTCTTGTGCTTCTGTCTTGCAGATAGGGTGGGGCATGTACCCGAACGCACCGCGGTGAGAGCTTCCTCTATGGGAACTGTATACTGCTTGGCATCAAGCACACCCTCTATTCTTCTTATGGCATCGGAGTGTCCCTGACTTACTCCCTTGCCCCAGAAGGTATAGTCCTCGCCGTCGGGAAGAACAGCTCCTGCATACAGTCTCATTATAGAAAACATACCGGGGTCCCAGCCTGCAGAGATTACTGCTGTTTTTTTATTTTCCCTTGCGATTTGTTCCACATTTTCAAAATGCTCGGGTATTTTTGCATGGGTGTCAAAGCTGTCCACCACATTAAAGAGCTTTGCCATCTCGGGTGTCTGAACGGGAAGGTCTGTTGCACTTCCTCCGCAGAGAATCATTACATCAATCTTGTCCTTATATTCCTCTGCTGAGTCTGCCGAAATAACACTTACTCCCTCTGTCTTAATCTTGACACTTCCTGGGTCTCTGCGTGTAAACACAGCACAAAGCTCCATGTCTTTTTCTCTGTTTACGGCAATTTCTACACCCCTAGCTAGATTGCCGTAACCGAAAATTCCTATTCTGATGCTCATTATAATATGCCACCTTTATTGATTATTTTCTTCCTTTTCTGCCTCTTCTTCGGTTTCTTCTTTATCTGCCTTGGCAATAGAAACGACACTGACATCCTCCTGAAGTTTCATTACTCTGACGCCCTGTGTTACTCTGCCGAACATGCTGATTTCCTCAACACCTGTTCTTATTATAACACCGTCCGATGTAATTATCATTATATCATCATTATCGTTTACTACTCTGCATCCTGCGATAAGACCTGTCTTGTCGGTAATCTTATAGCCCGCAACACCGCGTCCTGCACGCATCTGGCATTTGAATTCTGCTATGTCGGTCTTTTTGCCGTAGCCGTTTTCTGTTACGGCAAGAAGCATACCCTCATCCTTGGAAACATTACCGCCGATTACATAGTCATCACTCTTAAGTCTTATGCCCGTAACACCGCTTGCGCCTCTGCCCATGGGTCTTACATCAGACTCCTTGAACTTGATGCACATGCCGTTTTTGGTACCTAAGATTACATTGTCTCCGACCTCTGTGAGAGCAACCTCAATAAGCTCATCATCTTCTCTGATGCCTATGGCAATTATACCGCCCTTGCGGTTGGAATCATATTCATCAAGCGCAGTTTTCTTGACAAAGCCTTTTTTGGTTATCATAGTAAGGTACTTGTCTTCCGAAAATTCGCTTATCGGTATTGTAGCGGTAACCTTTTCGTCCTGTTCGAGCGGAATAAGGTTTACAATTGCTGTTCCCTTTGCCTGTCTGCCCGATTCGGCTATTCTGTATGCCTTAATCTTATACATTCTGCCCTTGTTTGTAAAGAACATAAGATAATCATGCGATGATGCGGTGAATATCGTCTCAACAAAGTCCTCGTCTCTTGTGGAAAGACCCGATATACCTCTGCCTCCTCTATGCTGGCTCTTGTAGGTCGAGGTGGGAAGTCTCTTGATGTAGCCGAAGTGTGTCATTGTAATAACACAATCCTCTCTTTCAATAAGGTCCTCATCCTCTATAAAGTCTATTGCATCTTCGATGGAAGTAAGTCTTTCGTCACCGTACTTGTCGCGGATTTCCGTAAGCTCTTCCTTAATCTTTTCCATAAGCCTTTCCCTATTGGAAAGAAGCTCTTTGTACTCACGGCAAAGGTCGGTTAAAACATTATATTCATCGTCAATTTTCTCGCCGTTCAACTTCTGGAGCTGTGCAAGACGCATATCAAGTACGCTCTGTGCCTGAATTTCGGAAAAACCAAACCTTTCCATAAGTCTTTCCTTGGCATCGTCATAGGATGAGCGGATTGTCTCAATTACTGCATCAATATTAGCCAGTGCAATCTTGAGTCCCTCTAAGATGTGCATTCTTGCCTCTGCCTTTTCAAGATCGTATGCGGTTCTTCTTCTTACAATCTCCTCCTGAAAACTTATGAAATTGGAAAGTATTTCCTTAAGTCCCATTGTCTTGGGCTTGCCGTCATTTATTGCAAGCATGTTGATGGAAAAGCTGTCCTGAAGTCTTGTAAACTTATAAAGCTGATTTAATACAACCTGAGGATTTGCATCCCTCTTTAAGAAAATTTCGAGTCTTATGCCGACTCTGTCTGAGGAATGGTCATCAATGTCGGAAAGTCCCTCTATCTTCTTGTCCTTAACAAGCTCTGCTATGGATTCCACAAGCATTTTCTTGTTAACCTGATAGGGAAGCTCTGTTACTATGATAGAGGAAGAGCCGTCCTTTCGCTCTTCTATCTGCGCCTTTGCCCTTACTATAATCTTGCCCTTACCTGTAAGGTAGGCACTTCTTATACCGCTTCTTCCCATTATTGATGCCTTGGTCGGAAAATCGGGACCCTTGATATATTCCATAAGCTCTTCTACACTTATGTCGGGGTTGTCTATCTGTGCCATTACACCGTTTAATACCTCTGTAAGATTGTGAGGCGGTATGTTTGTTGCCATACCTACGGCAATACCTGAGCTTCCGTTGATTAAGAGTGTGGGAATTCTTGTAGGAAGTACAAGGGGTTCTCTTCTCTTTTCGTCAAAGTTAGGTGCAAAGTCAACTGTGTTCTTTTCTATATTCTCGAGCATAACATTAGAGAGTTTGCTCATTCTTGCCTCGGTATAACGGTATGCAGCAGGGGGGTCTCCGTCCACCGAACCGAAGTTTCCGTGGCCGTCTATAAGGGGATATCTCATAGAGAAGTCCTGTGCAAGTCTTACCATCGCATCATATACGGAAGCATCGCCGTGGGGATGGTATCTACCCATAACATTACCTACTGTGGTAGCAGACTTAAAGATCGGCTTATCCGATGTAAGATGCTCCTCGTGCATAGAATAAAGAATTCTTCTGTGAACAGGCTTAAGACCGTCTCTTACATCAGGAAGAGCACGGCTTACTATAACACTCATTGCATAATCAATGAATGCTTCCTTCATTCTTTTTTCTATATCTATATCTACTATGGTTTGGGTATCAAAGTACTCTTCAAAGTGTGAGTCTTCGTATTTTTTGTTCTTTGCCATAAGTCTCTTCTGTCCTTTCTTATAGAAAATTATACATCAAGATTTGTTACATACTGTGCATTCTCTTCTATAAATATTCTTCTCGGCTCTACCTCGTCTCCCATAAGAATACTGAATATCTTGTCTGCTCTCTCGGCATCCTCAAGGGTAACCTTAAGAAGAACTCTGTTCTTGGGGTCCATTGTGGTTTCCCAAAGCTCCTCGGGGTTCATTTCACCAAGACCTTTGTATCGGCTTATATCTACCTTGGCATTTGCATCCGAGTCCTTTAACTGCTCGCTAATTGCATCTCTCTCTTCATCGCTGAATGCAACTGCGCTCTTCTTGCCTCTTGTGAGCTTATAGAGAGGCGGTTTTGCAAGATATATGTGTCCCGACTCAATAAGCGGTGTCATAAAACGGAAGAAAAATGTAAGAAGAAGTGTCTGTATATGTGCTCCGTCAACATCGGCATCCGCCATTATTATAACCTTGTCGTATCTTAATTTTTCTATATTGAATTCTTCGCCTATTCCTGTTCCGAGTGCCTGTATTACGGGGGTCAGCTTATCGTTACCGTAAACCTTGTCCGCACGGGCTTTTTCTACATTGAGCATCTTTCCCCAAAGCGGAAGAATAGCCTGATATTTACTGTCTCTGCCGTTCTTTGCCGAGCCTCCTGCAGAGTCACCCTCTACTATATAGATTTCTGTCTTTGTGGGGTCTTTTACTATACAATCGGTAAGTTTACCCGGAAGTGTGCTTGAGCCGAGCGGTGTTTTTCTTGTAGCTTCTCTTGCCTTTCTTGCGGCTATTCTTGCTCTTGATGCAAGAAGTGCCTTTTCTATAATTGCTTTTCCTACAGCGGGATTTTCCTCAAGGAAGTCTGCGAGCTTTTCTCTTACCATATTTTCTACAAGAGTTCTCATTTCGGAATTACCGAGCTTTGTCTTGGTCTGTCCCTCAAACTGTGGCTCTTCGAGCTTGACGGAGATAACAGCAATCATGCCCTCTCTTACATCCTCGCCCGTAAGCTCTTCGTTATCCTTAAGAAGTTTATACTTTTTTGCATATTCGACAAGAACCTTTGTAAGAGCAGACTTAAAGCCTGTCTCGTGGGTTCCGCCCTCTGTTGTGGATATATTGTTTGCAAAGGATTCTATCACCTCGTCATAGCCGTTGTTCCATTGAAGTGCAACCTCAGCCATTGAGCCGTTTTTCTCTCCGCTTACATAGATAACATTCTCATGGGTAAGCTCAAGAGTGTCTCTTCTGGACTTCTTATCTCCGTAGAGATATGATACAAAGTTCTTTATACCTCCGTCATAGATAAGCTCTTCGCAAATTTCATCTTCGCCTCTTAAATCCTTGAATATTATTTTTATTCCGCCGTTTAGAAATGCCTGCTCTCTAAGTCTCTTTAAGAGAACATCGAACTCATATACGGTTTCTTCAAATATCTCGGGGTCAGCCCAGAAGGTAACCTCAGTTCCCGTTCTGTCTGTTGTGCCTGTTTCATGAACTTCTCCGTCGGGCACACCTCTCTTGTAGCTCTGGTGCCATATCCTTTCGCCGTCGTGAACATTAACCTCGAGCTTTGTTGAAAGGGCATTAACAACAGACGCACCAACGCCGTGGAGACCGCCCGATACCTTGTATCCGCCTCCGCCGAACTTTCCTCCTGCGTGAAGAACAGTAAATATTACATCTATTGTCGATATTCCCATCTTGGGATGAATACCGTGGGGCATACCTCTGCCGTTATCCTTTACGGTAACAGAGCCGTCCTTATTGAGACTCACCTCAATCTTGTCACAATATCCTGCAAGTGCCTCATCAATACTGTTGTCAACTATTTCGTACACCAGATGATGCAGACCTCTTACGGATGTTGAGCCGATATACATACCCGGTCTTTTTCGTACTGCTTCCAGACCTTCAAGTACCTGAATTTGGCTTTCATCATATTCTGTATTTATCATAGTACTTACCTTCTTTCTTGATTAGCTCTTTTTAGTAATGTTTGTGATGATATCGGGGATATATACACCATTGTTTTGCCCATTCTGTTGATAACTACATAGGATTTTGGAAGTTCATCGTTTACACTTATGATTTTAGACTTCTTTTGCGTAATCCTTAAGAATTCCTTAGTAATTTTTGATGTGGAAGAGGTTTCCATATCCATTATTGCTATTATTTCTTTTGTATTTACGCTGACTTCCCCTCCGAGATGGAGATACATAATATAACCTCCCCCGCAAATTTTTTAAAAAATTTGCTCGGCTTTGCCAGTTGATACAAGAAAATAACTTCCTTTTCCGTCATGAGCAAAGCTCCTGTCCGTGCAGGTTATAATAACCTGCCGTCCGCTTATATTCTCTGAAAAATATTTTCTTCTGTTCTCGTCCAGCTCGCTTAAGACATCGTCAAGAAGAAGAACAGGCTCTTCTCCCGTTATATTTTTTATAATTTCACATTCGCAAAGTTTAATTTTGAGAACTCCAGACCTTGTCTGTCCCTGCGAGCCGTATTTTTTTAGGCTCCGTCCGTTTATAAGGACATCAAAGTCATCACGGTGCGGACCTATCATTGTTATTCCTTTTTCTATGTCTCTTTCCATAGACTCGTTTAGTCTCTTAAGAAAGTTTTCCTTGTCTGTAGGGTCGCCCTTTACCGACGGACAGTATTCTATAGAAAAGCACTCCTGCTCTGTTGAATAATTTTTTATATATTCATCCATTTTGGAAAGTGCTTCTTTTCTGTATCTGCAGATTTCTATACCGAGTGAGGCAAGTTTGTCGTTCCATACATCGCAGGTTTCCAGCATTTTAGGGTTCTTAAGCATATTGTTTCTCTGCTTTAATACCTTGTAATAATTCATAAGGCAGGAAAAATATCTCGGCTTTATCTGACTTATAAAAACATCAATAAAACTTCTTCTTACCCCCGGACCCTCTCTTATGAGATTTAAGTGCTCGGGTGTGAATATAACCATATTTGTCATACCGATAAGCTCACTTAATCTCTCAAGATTTATTCCGTTGACCTTGACGGATTTATTCTGCGATATATATATATCTGCCTTATTTTCTCTCCCGCCCGATTCAAAGTCTATTCTTATATGAGAATAGTCCTTATCAAATTTAATCACTTCTTTGTCATTGATACTCCGAAACGATTTGCAGGTACAAAAGTAATAAAGTGCTTCTATTATGTTCGTTTTTCCCTGACCGTTTAAGCCATAGAAAACATTTTTTTCTCTGTCAAATGAAATTTTCTGACTTTCGTAATTACGAAAGTTCTCCAAATACAGATTTTTGATAACCATTATTTTGCAACCTTAAGCTCAAATCTCTGTCCCTCAAATTCAATAACAACTGTATCTTCGGGATATATCTTCTTTCCTCTTCTTATTTCTTCTTCGCCATTTAAAAATACATAGCCGTTTGTAATAAGATACTTTGCATCAGCACCGTTTTCTGTGATGTTTGCAAATTTAAGAAGCTGGTCGAGCTTTATATATTCTGTTTCTATTTTAATAATTTCCATTACATCATCCCTTTAAGCGTATAGGAAGAACCATGTATATAAATCCTTCTCCCTCTATAGGTTTAATAACACAGGGGCTTTGTGCTGTATTGAATTCAAATTTTGCCTGCTCTGCCTCTATGCTTTTAAGTGTATCTGTAAGTAGCTTTGACGCAATACCGATTTTAAGGTTCTCGCCGTGATGCTCTATATGCATGCTTTCGTCAAAATTACCTTTCTTTGAAATACATTCTATTCTTAATTTGTCCTCTTCAAGATTAAGGATTATCGGAATTTTCGGGTCATCATAATTTATGATAATTGATGCTCTCTCTACCATATCAAGAAAATTCTTTACATTTGTTTTCATATCAATTGTTGCATTGGTGGGAATAAACTTGTTGTAATCCATAAATTCGCCCTCAAGAAGTCTGGAATTTATGATGAAGGTATCAAATGCAAACATTACACTGTTTGCCTGAACAGTTATATCAACAATTGTTGAATCATCCTTTAATATCTTAAGAAGCTCATTGAGTGCTCTTCCGGGTACTACAAAGGACATATCCTCATAGCCTGTTTCGGGTATGACTTGGTTTCTAAGTGCAAGTCTGTAGCCGTCTATAGATACAACCTTAAGGTTAGAATGATTTATTTCAAACTTTGAGCCTGTAAGAATAGGTCTGCTTTCGTTGTTGGAGATTGCAAATATTGTGCTTCTTATAACGCTCTTTAAGTCCTTTGAATATATACGGAAGCTGTCACCGTCCTCGAGCTTCTTGATTTCGGGATATCCGTCGCTTGGAAGATAAAGAATGTTAAATTTGGTATTTAAGCAGTTTATCTTCATTTCGTTTTTGTTATCAGTTTCTATTTCTACAGGGCCGTCAGGAAGCTTGCGGACGATATCTGCAAAAATTCTTGCATCCACAATTATGCTTCCCTCGTCATATATGTCTGCATCAAAAATACTTTCGATAGACAAATCAAGATCGCTTCCGCTCATTTTGATTTTGTCTGCAGCTTCGATTTTGATACCCTTTAATATATCTATTGCACAAGCACTATTGATAGCTTTTGCAACTATTGATATTGATTCCTGAAGAATACTTTTTTCACACATGAACTTCATAATCATTCATTCCTTTCGGTTAAGCACACGGAAGTCAAACACAGTATGCCGTATATTTTAAAAATTTACACACCTTCATTTGCCGTCGCTTATAAATAGATAATAATAATTATTTATTATAATTTTAGTAGATGTATTAGGGGCGGTTGATAAGTGGAAAACCTTATCAAAACCGCTTGCCGTATAGCAAAGATAATGTTTATAATTAAGAAAAGTTATCCTTTTTTTTAAGTGGTAATTGTGGATTGATTTTCAGGTAATTTTTATCTTGATAACTATTAACATAATTATGTGTATAAGTTTCTTAAATTCAGCTTATATGCGGATTTTGGATATGTTAATTCTTTATGTTGTTTATGATGTTATCCACAAGATTTTTCTTTGTTATATCTTCTTCTATATCCTTCTTTATTTTGTTGATGCCATGTATTATTGTGGAATGATCTCTGCCAAAAAATTCTCCTATCTGTATGAGAGAATAATTTGTTATTTCTTTCATTATATACATTGCAATCTGTCTTGGATATGCTATTTTGTGAGACCTTGATGAAGACAAAAGGTCATTTTCATTAAGATTACAGTATTTTTCTACATTTGTTACTATATACTGAGGTGTAATTGTCTTTTTTGATTCTGTTTCGTAATCCTTTATTACTTTTTTTGCAAGCTCCAGATTGATTTCTCTCTTCATAAGGATGTGGTAGCTTTTAATCATTTTTACCGCACCCTCAAGCTCTCTTATGTTTGAGGTAATCTGCTCTGCTATATATCTTAAAATATTGTGTTCTATTTCTATGCCTATCTGGTCTGCCTTTTGCTTAAGGATGGCAATTCTTGTCTCAAGGTCGGGCGGATTTATGTCATGGATACCGCTGCTTTCAAACCTTGTTCTGAGTCTCTCTTCCAAAGTATAAAGCTCTCTCGGAGGACGGTCGCTCGTAATAACGATATGCTTTCCTTGTTGATACAGAGCATTGAATGTATGGAAAAATTCCTCCTGTGTATTTTCCTTACCGCCGATAAACTGAATATCGTCTATAAGAAGAATATCAACAGTTCTGTACTTGTCGCGGAAATCCTGATTTCTGTCATCCTTTATTGCATTTACAAAGTCAATTGTAAACTGTTCACTTGTAGTATAAATGATTTTGACCTCGGGCTTGCTTTTTAGAACCTCGTGGCATATTGCGTGCATGAGGTGTGTTTTACCAAGTCCCACTCCTCCATGAAGAAACATCGGGTTGTAATCACTGAGCTTACCCTTTATTATACATTGGGCAATATTTTTTGCAATAGCGTGGGCAAGCTCGTTTGACTTGCCTATAACAAAGGAATCAAATGTATACTGCGGATTTAAGTGCATTCCGATATTTTTTTCCTTAACAGGTTCTTTTTCCTGAGATTTGACTCTTATTTCGATATCATATTCGGATTTCTTGATATAAGTGAGTGCATTTTGAATAAGAGTAACATATCTGGACTCAACCATCTGCTTACAGTAATCGTATGGAACCTCAAGAGTGAGTTTATCCACAGAGATATCCACAGGGATTATGGTTTCTATCCATGTTTTGAAGCTAAGGGGCATAATGTCCGTTTGTATGATATCAAGGACTTTCTGCCATGTAATTACAAGGTCATTCATTCTAAATAACTCTCCTAAAAAATTTTATCCACATGTTTATATAAAATGTTGATAATTCTATCAACACAAAAATACAAATATATATCATAATTATACCAAAAAAAAATGCAAATTTCAAGTAAAATTTAAAAAATTGCCCTTTTAATCAAAAAATAGATTTTGAAAATAAGGTGAGCCATGTATTATAAAATACATGGCTCAGGGGCAAATTTTGATTTTTTTATTAAATTAAAGATTTTAGCTCCTCTATCTTTTCAAGTGCTCTTTGGGATATGAGGGTATTTTTTTCTTTCTTTTTTCTTATTTTTTGACCAAGGGGTTCGATAATTCCAAAAGTTACATTCATCGGCTGAAGCTCACCCGAATTATCCTCGGAAATATAATGTGAGAGTGCGCCGATTGCAGTAGTCTTTCCAAAATCTATCATCTCTTCGCCCAGGATGAGCTTTGCCATATTTATTCCTGCACTCATTCCGCTAGATGCCGATTCCACATAGCCCTCTACACCTGTTATCTGTCCTGCAAAGAAAACCTTGGGGTGTTTTATAAGCTGATAATATTTATTGATAACCCCTGGTGAATTTATAAATGTATTGCGGTGCATAACTCCGTAGCGGACAAACTGAGCATCCTTAAGACCCGGTATCATGGAAAAGACTCTTTTCTGCTCGCCGAATTTGAGATGTGTCTGAAAGCCAACGATGTTATAAAGCGTAGCATCCTTATTGTCCTGCCTCAGCTGAACTACCGCATGCGGAAGTGACATATCGCTGTGCGGATTTTCCAGACCCACGGGCTTTAGCGGACCGAACAGAAGTGTGTTCTTTCCTCTCTTTGCCATTGTTTCCACAGGCATACAGCCCTCAAATACCGTTTCCTTTTCAAAGCCGTGAAGCTGAGCGGTCTCGGCATTTATTAGCTCATTATAAAATGCCTCGTACTCATCCTCTGTCATAGGACAATTGATATAATCCGCTGTTCCTTTGTTGTATCTTGATGCCTTGTATGCCTTAGACATATCAATGCTCTCGTATGTTACAATCGGTGCTGCGGCATCAAAGAAATGAAGATAGTCATTTCCGATAATTTCTTTTATATTTTCATAAAGCAGGTCCGAGGTAAGAGGTCCTGATGCAACTATTGTATACTCGTCGGTATCAATTTTTTCGGTTTCTTCGCAGACTATCTCTATATTTTCATTTTCACAGAGCTTTTTTGTAACGAGCTTAGAAAATTCAAATCTATCTACCGCAAGTGCTCCTCCTGCGGGAACTTTTGCAGAGTCTGCACATTCCATTACAAGAGAGTCAAGGAGCCTCATCTCCTGTTTAAGAAGTCCGACGGCATTTTCAAGTGCATCGGATCTCAGTGAATTTGAGCATACAAGCTCGCAGAAGCTATCAAGAGAGTGAGCGGGGGAAAACTTCTTTGGTTTCATCTCGCAAAGCTTAACCTTGATTCCTCTTTTTGCGAGCTGATAAGCCGCCTCGCATCCTGCAAGACCAGCTCCGATTACTTTGACTGTCATTTGTTTTTCTCCTCACATACGGGGCAGTATTTTTTGTTTTTTCCCTTTTCGAAGAGTACGGATCCGCACTTTTCGCATTTGTCCGTTGTCGGTTTGTCCCATGAGGTAAAGTCACATTCGGGATAAGCCATACATCCGAAGAATATCTTGCCTCTTTTTGACTTCTTTTCTATAACTTCCTTACCGCATTTGGGGCATGGAATTCCTGTTCCCTTTACTATTGCCTTGGTGTTTTTGCACTCAGGAAAGCCAGGACAAGCAAGAAATCTTCCGAATCTGCCCATTTTGAATACCATTAGTCTTCCGCATTTGTCACACTTGATATCGGAAACCTCGTCCTCTACCTCTATATGACCGATTTTTTCTTCCGCTTCCTTAAGCGTAGTTTCAAACGGACCGTAGAATTCGCCGATAAGTGCTCTCCATTCGATACTGCCTTCCTCAACCCTGTCAAGATTTGTCTCCATATTTGCGGTAAAGTCGGCATCTACTATATCTTTGAAGTTTTCGCACATGAGGTCATTTACTGCCATTCCAAGATTTGTGGGCAAAAGAGACTTTTTGTTTCTTATTACATATCCTCTTGCAATAATGGTAGTTATTATAGGTGCATAGGTACTTGGTCTTCCTATTCCGTTTTCTTCAAGCGTTTTGATAAGAGAAGCCTCGGTGTATCTTGCGGGGGGCTGTGTAAAGTGCTGATGGCTCTCTATCTTGTCGCATTTTGGCATATCGCCCTCTTTTATGTCAGGAAGTTTTGCTTCTTTCTTTTCGTCACCGTCGTTGCCTTCTGTATAGAGCAGGCTGAAGCCGTCAAACTTTACCGCCTGGCCTGATGTACGGAATATATGGGAATTGATTGCAAGGTCTGCGCTTACTGTATCATATACAGCATCTGTCATCTGGCTTGCAATAAACCTTTCCCATATGAGCTTATATATCTTATACTGGTCGGGTGTAAGAGAGTCCCTGATGCTGTCGGGCGTAATCTCTGCATAAGTCGGTCTTATTGCTTCGTGAGCATCCTGAGAGCCTTTTTTTGTCTTATATATTCTTGCTTTTGGCGGAAGGTAATCCTTGCCGTATGAAGAATCTATATATTGTCTTGCATCTGCGATTGCATCGTCGGAAACTCTTAATGAGTCTGTTCTCATATATGTTACAAGACCTATAAGGCCCTTGCCCTTGATGCTTATACCTTCATAGAGCTGCTGTGCAGCCTGCATTGTTCTCTGCGAAGTAAAGGAGAGCTTTCTTCCTGCTTCCTGCTGGAGTGTTGAGGTAATAAACGGCGGTGCGGGGCTCTTTTTCTTGGAAGCGGTTTTGATTGCCTTTACGATAAATTCATGTCCCTCAAGCTCCGAGAGAATATTGTCTGCCTGATTCTTGGTGTCAATCTCTGTCTTTTTTCCGTTTTTGCCGTAGTAATCCGCCTTAAACTTTCTTTTGTTATTTACAAGAGATGCTTCTATCTTCCAATATTCCTTTGACTCAAAGCCAAGGATTTCCTTTTCTCTGTCGCAAATGAGCTTTGTTGCTGCGGACTGAACTCTGCCCGCACTAAGACCGGGTCTTACCTTTTTCCACAAAACGGGGCTTATCTTGTAGCCTACAATTCGGTCAAGCACTCTTCTTGCCTGCTGTGCATCGACAAGGCTTTCGTCTATAACGCGGGGTTCCTTTATGCCTGCGCTTACAGCTTTTTTGGTAATTTCGTTGAATGTAACACGGCAAGGCTCGCTCTTGTCTATACCCAGTACATTTGCAAGATGCCAGCTTATTGCCTCTCCCTCGCGGTCAGGGTCAGTTGCGAGAAAGATTTTTGTTGCGTTCTTGGCTTCTTTCTTAAGGGTCTTTATAAGATCGCCCTTGCCCCTTATTGTAATATAATTTGGCTCAAATTGGTTTTCGATATCAATTCCGAGCTTACTCTTGGGCAGGTCTATTATATGACCCATGCTTGCAACTACGCTGTATCCCGAACCGAGATATTTTTTTATTGTGGTTGCTTTGGAGGGAGACTCCACTATTACGAGTTTTTTCTTCATTATATTTATCCCCTAATCTATATTGGTTTGGTGTAATATCCGCCTGGCAAATGCATAACCATTCCTTTAAGCTCCATAAGTAAAAGCAAGGAGTTGACCTCAGACGCTCCGAGACCTGTTTTCTCACATATTGTGTCCTTATGAAGAGAACCTATGTTTAAGACATTAAGAATTTTGTTCTCCGCGGTATTATTTGAGGAAGATATCTCTTCCCTTGGAGTATATTCCATGGCTTCACAGCCGTAGAAATCAAGAATGTCACTTGCAGTTGTCACAAGATTTGCACCGTCCTTCAAAAGGTAGTTGGAACCCTTTGAGTTAATTGAATTGATATTTCCCGGTACTGCAAAAACATCTCTGTTTTGTTCAAGTGCATATTTTGCCGTAATAAGAGAACCGCTCTTTATGTCGGCCTCTACAACAAGGGTTCCCCTTGTTATTCCCGAAATTATTCTGTTTCTTTCGGGGAAGTGGAATTTCTGTGCGATAGTTCCCAGAGGATATTCGCTTATTACAAGACCCCTATTGATAATCCTGTTCATAAGTCCCGTATTGGATTTCGGATAGCATATGTCCGTTCCGCAGCCTATGACCGCAACTGTCGGGCTTTTTCCGACGAGTGCTCCCTCATGGGACATGGCATCTATCCCCGAGGCAAGTCCGCTTACCACAACGGCACCCGAGTTTGATAGCTCCTTTGCAATGGCTTTTGCACTTGTGAGTCCGTAGCCCGATGCCTTTCTTGTTCCGACCATCGCTATCATAAGATAACTGTTTAAGTCAAAGAGCTGTCCTCTCACATAAAGAATATTGGGAGGAGTGTGTATTTGAAGGAGCAGGTCGGGATACCTTTCGTCATCACGGGAGATTACCTGTCCGCCTATGGCACTTAGCCTTTCGAGTTCATCTTTTGCACGGGTTAGGAACTTGTTTGAAAGAAGCTCCAGTTCCTCCTTGGTAAATTCGCATACAGATAAGTATTCCTCTTTTTCTGCTTTATATATACTCTCAATGTCACCGAAATGTGCCAATAATCTATTTTGTTTTGCTCTGGAAATACAGCAGACAGAGTCCAGCCATACCCAAAGAGTGTTGTTATCCAAACTTATCATCTCCAAAAAATTGCTTACATCTAAATACATTACTATAAAGATTTGAATTTGTAAAGAGTTTTTTTCAAAAAAATATAATATAGGAAGAAAAAATCCTACAGTTCGATTTTGTGCTAAGTGGAATTTTTAACTTCTAATGCATGACAGAATATAATAAAAGAGTACGCCCTGCAACTTTTTCGAGGTTGCAGGGCAGCATTTAGCAAAAGGTATTAAAAAATGTACAATTTTGGTGTATAATAACTTTGTCGGAGCAATCCGATAAGGCAAGACTTTCTTAACGGAGGATTTATCCACCGGCGGTTGTGCCCACCTTTACATACAGGTACTTGTGCCGAGTCTATGGAAGGAGGGGATGCTTATGAAAAGTAAGCATTGCATTTGTGGCGAAAAAATTGCTTATAGCATTTTTTATAGTTATCATGTTGATGATACTATTCCCCATAAAAGCACAATAGCCGCCTCTGCCAAGGTCGGCTATTGTAATAATTAGTCGCATTTAGGCACAACCATTTGAGGTCTTGCCTTTTTCTATATTCATTATACTTAATAATATTTATTTTGTCAACTGTTTTTATGCGAAAAAGAGGGGTCGCATGGTTTTTATAAAATATATAGAATGGATAATTTTGCAAATGGCTGATACAATTGCTTCGTCCGCTATACGATATCCCGCCTCACACTTGGTATGAATTTTGGGAACATTAGGCCCAAATCTTGGTAAAAATCCCGCCGCGATGACACGCTCACTCAGAGCGAGGCATCGCTAAAACCGACGGACAGCAGCGGAAATTTGATTCCGTCGGTTTTACGGAATTTTTACTTTGATTTGGTTCAAATGTTTTGCCCCAAAATTCATAAGACGTGTGCTACGGGACATCGCATATCGTACGAGCGCACAGCAGAGGGTATTCAATCCGCACCTAGCAACGATTGGATATCCTCTGGTGAAGCACACCATAAATTTATCTATCGCAGAAATATTATAAAAACAAGAAATAATATAAAAATATATTGTATAACTTACAGTGTTCATTACAATCAAAAAAGTAACGCCCACCCTGCTATAAGTTGGCGTTACTCTTTTTTGTAACAAAATATTATGGCATAACCTTTTTCTACAATTTCGGCATTGGAAACACATTGAAAACAATTTTCTTTTTTCTTTGAGCATAATCGTATGCTAATTTCGTTCCGCTTTTTGGTTGATAATCGGTTAAATTTTTTTGCTGTACTTTCGCCTGGGCGGAAGATAGTTTTCATCGTAATAAAACACACAGAAATCACTTTTGTCAATCATTTCGCAGTTTCTTTCTACATATAATGCTCTGCCTGAATTCTTGATTTTCTCGGGAAAATAAGTATCCTCGCACCACTCTAAAAGACAATTTTTATAGTCATCGTCAATATACTCATATACTGCTCTTACAAAAATCCTTTTTATGTGGGGATATTTATCTCTAAGCTCAGTTGTTATTTTATGACACAGACTGTCAAATTCGCTTCTGCTTCCAAAGAGAAATGTATCTACATTTTTATTGGTAATTAAGATTTCAATAACTTCATAAATTTTATTATTCAATTCTTCGGTTTCTTTAATCTTCCTGTGTCCTATAAAACAACAAGTTCCCATAATAATCATACTCCATAAATTAAAAAATGCGCCCGCCGAAGCAGACGCATAAAAAACGCAAACTCCGATTAGTCGCCAAACCAATTTATATACAGTATGAGACATACAGTAAGCACGCGGAATTTGCATTTTTATCAAATTCTCCTGCTTACTGTATAACAAAACTAGCATATTATTCTGAAAATATACCTCAATACTGTTTTTTATATTAAATTGATTTGGCAATATTTATTATAGCATTATTTTTCTAAATTATCAATAGTTTTTATGAGAAAAATAGGGGTCGCATGGTTTTTATAAAATATATAGAATGAATAATTTTGTAAAGTCCTGATACAATTGCTTCGCACGCTATACGATATCCCATATCACACTTGGTATGAATTTTGGGAACATTAGGCCCAAATCTTTGTAAAAATCCCGCCGCGTCGAACCGACAACTTATGTCGGCTCCGCTAAAATCGACGGACAGCAGCGGAAATTTGATTCCGTCGATTTTACGGAATTTTTACTTTGATTTGTAGCGAATGTTTTGTTCCAAAATTCATAAGGCGTGTGCTACGGGATACCGCATATCGTACGAGCGCACAGCAGATGTTCTTGAAATCCGCACCTAGCAACGATTGAATATCCTCTGGTGAAGCACACCATAAATTCACCCATTGCAGAATTATTCATATAACATACTTGTTAATTTTTAATTTTTGTGATAGACTAAATATTAGAATGTATTTTATCGGGAGGTGATGTTGATGCAGGATTTCAAAGTAGTTTCGCCATATGAGCCAAAGGGCGACCAGATAAAAGCAATAGACGAGCTTTCAAGAGGCATACAAAACGGAATCAAGGGTCAGACGCTTCTGGGTGTTACAGGCTCGGGCAAGACCTTTACCATAGCAAAGACTATAGAGCGCGTCAACAAGCCGACCCTTGTGCTTGCTCACAACAAGGTGCTTGCCGCACAGCTATGCAGTGAGTTCAAGGAATTTTTTCCAAATAATGCCGTGGAGTATTTTGTTTCGTATTATGATTACTATCAGCCCGAGGCATATATTCCCGGTACAGATACATTTATAGAAAAGGACTCTTCAATGAACGAAGAGATAGACAGACTCCGCCACAGCGCAACCGCCGCACTCTTTGAGAGAAGAGATGTAATAATAGTTGCCAGCGTTTCGTGCATATACGGTCTTGGCGACCCCGAGGACTACAAGGATTTGATGCTTAGCCTGAGAGTAGGCAATGAGTACGACAGAGATGCTTTCTTAAGACGCCTTGTTGATATGCACTACAGACGAAACGATATGGCTCTTGAAAGAGGCTCATTCAGAGTAAGGGGCGATGTGGTTGAGATAATTCCGCAAGGCTCGGGCGAAAAGGCGGTAAGGGTAGAGTTCTTCGGCGACGAGATAGACCGCATAAGCGAGATAGACATAGTAACGGGCGAGGTTACGGCAATGAGAACATATACCGCAATCTTCCCCGCATCGCACTATGCAACCACAAGCGAGAAGATGAAAAGAGCAATCGGAACAATAAGCGAGGAGCTTACCGAAAGACTCGCAGAGCTTAAGGCAGAGGGTAAGCTTTTGGAGATGCAGAGGCTCGAGCAGAGGACAAACTATGACCTCGAGATGATGCAGGAGATAGGCTTCTGTCAGGGTATAGAAAACTACTCAAGGCATATAAGCGGAAGAGAGGCCGGAAGTGCACCCTATACCCTCATAGACTACATGCCCGATGACTTTCTTCTTGTAATTGACGAATCCCATGTAACAATTCCTCAGGTAAGGGCGATGTATGCAGGAGACCGTTCCCGAAAGACAACTCTTGTTGATTACGGCTTCCGCCTGCCGTCTGCATTTGATAACAGACCGCTTAACTTCCATGAATTCGAAAACAAAATAAATCAGGTAGTATTTGTATCAGCAACCCCCGCAGAGTATGAGAGAGAGCATTCCTCTGCCGTTGTTGAGCAGGTCATAAGACCCACAGGGCTTGTAGACCCCGAGGTAATTGTGCGTCCCGTAGCAGGACAGGTTGATGACCTTGTGGGAGTGATAAACGAGGTCACACCCAAAAATCAGAGAGTCCTTGTTACAACCCTCACAAAGAAGATGGCAGAGTCGCTTACAGACTATCTTCACGATTTGGGCATAAGGGTCAAGTATCTTCACAGTGATGTCGAGACCATAGAGCGAATGGAAATCATAAGAGATTTGAGGCTCGGGGTTTTTGATGTCCTTGTGGGAATAAACCTATTACGAGAGGGTCTTGATATTCCAGAGGTCAGCGTGGTTGCCATACTCGATGCCGACAAGGAGGGCTTCCTCCGAAGCGAAACCTCTCTTGTGCAGACAATAGGCAGAGCGGCACGAAATGCCGAGGGCAGAGTAATAATGTACGCCGACACCGTAACAGGCTCTATGAAAAGGGCGATAGACGAGACCAACCGCAGACGGTCAATTCAGGAAGAGTATAATAGGGCAAACGGCATAACACCTGCTACGGTAGTCAAGGAAGTAAGAGGAATAATACAGACGGAAATAGAAATAGAAACTGAGGAAAATACAAAGCCCAAGACAATAGAAGAGCATATTGCCGACCTCACGCTTCTTATGAACAAGGCGGCACAGGAGCTTGAATTCGAAAAGGCGGCAAAATACAGAGACGAAATAACCCGAATAAAAATGCAAGGAGACAAATGATGCCAAAGGATACAATATATATACAGGGTGCAAGAGAGCACAACCTAAATGATATAAATATTTCAATTCCCCGCGACAAGCTTGTTGTATTTACGGGGCTTT
>JAZSFO010000041.1:0-36899 GCA_045532255.1 Clostridia bacterium
TGGTATAATAACGTATGATATCTCTTATTGCTGTATCCGAAATACGAACCTGAGATTTTTTGAGACCGTTTTCTAAGAGTTGTTTCGGAATTATATACCGCTTTGCAATCTGCAGTTTTTCTTCATCGGTATAGCCGTTTATTTCTATTACTTCCATTCTGTCATAGAGCGGTCTGTCGACATTTTCCAGAGAATTTGCCGTTGTAAAGAAAAGCACATCGCTGAGGTCAACCTCACACTCCATATAATGATCCCTGAATGAGAAGTTCTGTTCTGTATCAAGGACTTCAAGAAGTGCGGCACTTACATTGCCTTTATAATCCGCTCCGACTTTATCTATTTCATCAAGAAGTATAAGCGGATTGAATGTACCTGCCTGCTTTATTGCAGTAACAATTCTTCCCGGCATGGAGCCGATATATGTTTTTCTGTGTCCTCTGATTTCTGCTTCGTCATGGACACCGCCAAGAGACATGCGAACATATTCTCTGCCAAGTGACTCGGCAACAGCCTTTGCTATACTTGTCTTACCCACTCCGGGAGGTCCGACAAGACATATAACGGGCGACTTCTTGCCGTTTGAAAGCTTGCGGACAGCAAGAAATTCCACAATTCGTTCCTTGACCTTTTCCAGACCGTAGTGGCTTTCTTCAAGAATGTTTTTGGAAAGCACCATATCTGTAATTTCTTCGCTCTTTTTTCCCCAAGGCAAATCAAGCATCCAATCAAGGTAGTTCCTGAGAACGCCTGCTTCGGGCGATGAGGGCTGTGTCTTAGCAAATCTATTGAGCTCCTTTTGGAACTTTTCCCTTACATTATCGGGAAAATCAGTTTCTTCTGCGGCTTTGGTGTAGCTTTCGTACTCATCATCAATATTTTCTCTGTCGCCAAGCTCCTCGTGAATAACCTTAAGCTGTTCCCTAAGATAAAAATCCTTTTGATTATCGTCTATTCTTTGTTTTACCTTGCCCGAAATATCCTTTTCTACCTTAAGCACATTTATTTCGTGATGCATAAAGCTGAGTAATAGCTGAAGTCTGCCTGCAAGGTCAAATTCTTCAAGAAGCTGTTGCTTTTGTTCTATGCTCAGTATGAGTGCAGCAGAGAGGATATCTGCAAAACGGTATGCATTCTTCTCCCTTGCAAAGGAAATATCAATCTCATCGGGCATTCTTCCTGCCATTGGAAAATACTCTGCCGAAAGTCTCTTAAGCTCCCTCATGTATGCATCTACAAGAACCTCGTCTTTTTTGATGCTGTCATTATCATCGTTAATTTCGACAGCGGTACATTCTATAAAGGGCGATATCCTGAGAAAATCCTCAATTGATATTCTCTTTACACCCTCGACAAGAACACGGACATTGTCTTCTGCTATCCTTAGAACCTGCTTGACATGGCAAAGTGTACCCACTCTGTACATATCCTCTGCCTGCGGTGATTCTATATCGGGGTCAATCTGTGCTGTAATTACAATATTCTTGTTGGTCTTCATTGCTTTTTCTATTGCTTTGATTGATATATCTCTGCCGACATCAAAATGTACTACAGAGTAAGGAAAAATCGGTATTCCCCTAAGTGCAAGTACAGGGTAAAGAGCTATATCATTTGTAAATTCTTTGCTATTCATAGTTTAAAACCTCTTATAATCTCCCATTTTAACAATAATATAATCATTATACTAAAAATCAAACACTTTTTCAATAGATAATTACTGCAAAATTTCATTTTTTTGGAATAATTGACATAAGATTGAGCCTTGTGTTATGATTAGTGTGAGGTGAATGTTAAATGAATAGCTATAAGGGTGTAATTTTTGACCTTGACGGCACGCTTATTGACACAATGGATATATGGAAAGATATAGACAACGAGTTTTTGTCAAAAAGAGGAATAGAAGTACCAAACGACTACATGGAAGCCATCTCCCACCTTGGCGGTTATGATACGGCTGTTTATACAATAAACAGATTTAATCTTAGTGACACTCCCGAGGATTTGATAAACGAATGGATAGAAATGGCAATTGACAAATATCCGCTTGTTAACACAAAGCCAGGGGCGGAGGAATATATAAATTATCTTAGTTCAAACGGAATAAAAATTGCCGTAGCAACTGCAACAGAGCCTGAAATAGCGGATGCAGGCATAAAATGCCGTTCTTTTGCCCGTCATATATCATGCATAGTAACGACATCGCAGGTAAAGCGAGGCAAAACACATCCTGATATATATTTTGAATGTGCATCAAGACTTGGACTTTGCAAAGAGGAATGTATTGTATTTGAGGATGTTCTCGGAGCGGTAAAAACTGCCGTAAATGCAGGCTTCCGTGTGGTCGGAATGTATGACAAGCACAGTGAGTCTGCCAAAGAACAAATCATGGAGCTTTGCGATAAATATATATATGATTTCAGAGAAATGATAGAATGAAGAGGCGGATGTCTGGCTCCGCCCCTTTTAACATTCAACAATCTGTCCGTTATCCAGCAGTATAAGATAGGTTTTGCTTACCCTTTTGCCAAGGGATTTTTGGAGTGCTGTTTTGTAATACTTAAGCTGAGGTGCATAACGCATTTTTATGCTCTCTATATCCGTAACCTTATCTGTTTTGTAGTCGGCAATAATAAGACTTCCGTCGCTATCCTCGAAATAGATATCTATCATACCCTGAACAACAATTGTTTCATCTTCGCTTGCTAAGGGATTTATTTCAGTTGCAGGCAAAAGATACTTGAAGCTGTATTCACGGATAGCAGAAGCAGAATTGTTTTTCAGCATCTTACCGAATTCTGTTTCGAATATTTTTGCTATATTCCGTATATTTACATATTTGGCATTTTCCTCGTTTACAAAGCCTTTTTCTATAAGGGTTTCCAGTTGCTTTTTGATTTCCTCTTCACTCGTTTTTTCAAAATCAAGTTTTTCCATAACAAGATGTGTCAGCGTACCAATCTCTGCAGAAGTGAGCTTTGATGTTTCGTGAAGAAAATGAGGCGATGTAAGTTTTACGGTATGGTAGTAATCATATACATCGTCATTTGAATTTTCCAGTCTTTTAAGTTCCGATACAGACATGTTTGACGGGATATCCTTAAGACATGCATACGGATAAGAAAAATCAAGTATTTCTGTAATTTTTCTTGTGGTTTCCTTATCCTCCTCCATATCCTCAATACTTCTTGTACCCGTCTTGCTTTCTATCTCCAGAACAACATTATCCTTGTGAATATATGTTATATCAAATTTTGAACCGTCATTTATGACATGGCTGTAGGCATATGTTTTGTCATAAAGCGAGGAGTTTTTATTTCTCAATGCAGACATAAGTATCCAGTCAACATATGAGTTTGCTGACGACACAACATACGGTGACAGCTTTTGGTCTTCCGTTTTAATTCTGTCGGAAAGTCTTCCGATATATGCTTCGGCATTTCTTAGCGATGCAGTTATAATAAGCTTTTCTCTCGCTCTTGTGAGTGCAACATACAGAACTCTCATTTCCTCGGACAAAAGCTCGTTTCTTTTTACTTCCTGAATGACTTTTTTCTGCGGAAGAGCATAATGATATCTCATCTCACTATTGTAATAATCTATACCGAAACCATATTCTCGGTGCATCACTACCTTTTCTTTTGTTATATCGTTATCGTTGAATTTCTTTCCGCAATCGCCCAGAAATACAATCGGAAACTCAAGACCCTTACTCTTGTGAATAGTCATTATTCTCACAACATCCTCATCGTCAGAGAGAATTCGTGCGGGTTCTATATCGTTTTTATTTCTTTTTAGGTTGTCCGTGTAGCGAATGAAGTCAAAAATCCCCTTGTATGAGGTTTTTTCAAAGTCATTTGCCCGTATGAGAAGTGCCTTGACATTACCTTTCTTAAGCTCTGCATTGGGCATAAACGAAAGGTATTCCATGTAGCCGATATCCTTTATTATCTCCCACAGAAGTCTGTCTGCAGAAAGATATCTGGACAGCTCATAATAATGCTCAAGTCTTCCCGTAAATCCCGATAGTTTTTCCGAAAGAGCATTTGACTGAGATTTAATATATTTTATTATTGAATTATAAAAATAACCCTTTGCACTAAAAAGGCGAACACTTACAAAATCGTCATCGCAAAACGAAAAAAGCGGATGCCTCATAACCGAAATCAACGCTATATCATCAAGAGGGTTGTCTATTATTCTGAGGAAATTTGTCAAAAATACAATTTCAGGCGAATTATAATACTCCCCTGCCGATTCGCAGTATACGGGTATAAGTGCAGAAGTAAGTATTCTGTTGTATATCTCTGCCTTTTCGCCCTTTGAACGAAGCAAAACAACTATGTCGGAATATTTTGCAGGGCGGTATATATCCTTTGATTTATCATAGAGAGTATATCCCGAGGATACAATTTCCTTTATTCTGTTTGCGGTATACATAGCCTCTGCTTCTGTCTTTAATATTTCGTCCGTCGGGTCATCATCCGAAAAACGGGGGTCTGTTTCAAAAAGTACCAAATCAACCTTATCGGTGTCGGGATTTACATCCTTGTACGAGCCATCATTGTAATACAGAAATTCATCCTCTGTGTAGTCAAGCTCTCCGCATTTTTCGGACATAATCTGCGAGAACACGGAATTAACGGCATCTATAACACCTCTTCGGCTACGGAAATTTTTGTTGAGTATTATTTTGTTGTATTTTCCGTCCTCGGTATAAGTTTCATAAGCATCTGCCTTGTCCTTGAACTGCTTTGGCTGAGAACCGCGAAAGCCGTATATGCTCTGCTTCATATCCCCCACCATAAACATATTTGGATTTCCGCTGTTTGCTCCCGAGATAAGCGAAAACAATCTTTCCTGAACACCATTGCAATCCTGATATTCGTCAATATATATTTCCTGGTATTTACCCATCAGTCTTACGGCAAGGTCCGACGGCATGCCGTCTTCGTTTTCAAGAAGCTTAAGTGCCTTATGCTCGACATCCACAAAGTCAACTATTCCTTGTTTTGATTTTTCCACAGAAAACCGTCTATTGAATTCTTCTGTCATTTCGGTTATCTTGGATATGAGCTTATATGATGAATGCATATCCTCAAGCATCTCATCGTGTCCCGCAGAGAACTTTTTGCTAAGTTCCTTGTATATTGCTTTTGACTTGTCTCTGTAATCCTTTATGCATTGTGCATCCGATTTGTCCATAGACCTCGGAATATTTATTCGGTCAAAGCTGATGCTATCCAAGGCTCTTTTAATGCCGTCCCAGTTGTTCTTGCTTTTGATAACAAAAAAATAGTTTTTCTCATCCAGAAGAAACAAACGAAGCTTTTCGAAATCATCGGAAAAACTACAATACGACAATGCCATATCATAATTTTCCATTGCTTTTTTGCACAGTTCCTCTGCTTGCTCAATCAGCAAATCCATCCATTTTGCCGTGTCGCAGAATTTATCTCTTATTCGTGGAAGCTCACCTGTTCCATGAGGCATGGAATCGGTAAATGCTTTAACCTTTTTTATAATCGAAATTAAATCATCGTCTTTCTTTCGGCTCATGCAGTCAACAAGACGCAAAAACTCCTCGTCATCCGAATTATAATAATCTTCAAAAAGAGAATTAAGTATTTCTTCCTTTATGATTTCAAGCTGAGAATTGTCTGCAATCTTAAATGACGGGTCAAGTCCTGCTTTATAGAAATTGTTCCTTAAGATATTAAGGCAAAAGCTGTCAATAGTACAAATATCTGCATTACCTATAAGCATAAGTTGACGGTTAAGTCTGTCGGGATTATCCGAAGAGTCAATGGAATCCATAATCTTATTCATTAGTCTGCTTTTTAGCTCCGATGCCGCCGCATTTGTAAATGTAACCACGAGGAGACGGTCTATATCTGTCTTGCCCGACAAAACTCTGTCTACAATTCTCTCTACCATTACGGCAGTTTTGCCCGAACCTGCTGCAGCTGAAACAAGATTGTCTGCACAATTTGCATCAATTGCAATCTGTTGCTGAGTTGTCCACACCAAGCATCTCCTCCATTTCCTTTATTATTTCATCATACTTTGCAAGGGATTTATACCTTGTATAATCTCCTCTTCCCTCCGAGGGGTCGAACCTGCAAACAGATGCATAATCGCAGTACTCACATGGTGTAAATTTGTTTTTCTTACACGGCGATACCGAAAAATCACCGTTCAAAATACTATCACATATAGAGCCAAGCTTATTTTTTAGATAATGATCCATGGTTTCAAAGTCTTTAAGGGAAACACGCTTATCCTTTGCTGAGCCGTGTCTTAAGGATTTTGCGATATTTTCGTCATACATATCCAAAACCTTATCCTCAAACGGCACAATACCCTTAAACTTAAATGCGCTTTCGAGTTTTCTTTTTGCTTCTTCGGGAGACAGTCTTCCGTCAACACTTGAAAATGTTTCTTTGACAGGAAAATACATAGCTCCTCCGTGCTTAAAGCAATCATCTGACGAAACCAGTTTATTAAGGTACACCATAAGCTGTACGCTAAGTCCGTACAGAACATCATCGAGCTTAAATTCCTTATCTCCTGTTTTGTAATCAATAACTCTTACAAAACTACCCTCATCAGTACGGCATATATCTGCTCTGTCTATCTTGCCTGTAAGAGTAACAGACCTACCCGAACTTGTTTCCAGGCATATAGAACCGACCTCTGAACTATCATTAAACTCAAGCTCGTATCCCAAAGGTTCAAATGATGAAGAGAGGATTTGATTTTTGACAGCGAGAAAGCTCATAAAGATAGTGTTTTTAAGCCGTTTGAAAGCATATTCCTGCCTTGGTGTCAAGTCATCGCTTAAGGCTGTAAACTTTGTAATATAATCATTTATATATTCCTCGGTCTTATTAAGAACCGTATCGTTATCGGCTTTTTCAAGGCTATCCCGCGACATACCGAATTCCCGTGAGAGTCTTTCCAGAACTTCATGGGTAATATTGCCTATTTCCAAGGCATCAACAGCACTTTCCTTGGGCACATCAAGGCTTAAAACATAATCAATAAAAAATGCATACTTACATGCCATATAGCTTTCTATCTTGGATACGGAAGTATGAGAAAGCATAGGTATAAGTGCCCTGAGATTATCTTCCGAAAGAAGTACCGCAATGTTGTCCGAATTCATAAATTCAGAAATTCTTGTTATCAAATCTGTATTTTCATAGAAATATCCGTACACACTTCGCCATATGGGGTTTACATCGCTTCCCTCGGAATACTGAGACATTCTGGAACACAGAATTTCCCTGAGCGGTCCTGACGAATGAATATAATGCATATCGTCGATAGAGCTTTCGCTGATTTCTTTTATATTAAAAATCTTGCATATTCTGTCTATAATATATGATTTTCTAAGTGACTTAAAATCATTATCCGCCTTGGAATAAGATACAAAAAGCCTGCACATCGGCATGGTGAATACAGAATAAGCGCAAAACTGCGAATAATATGATGCTACAGAAGATGTTGTCGAAAACTCGAAACCGAGTGTTTTCATTGCATCCTTGTCCGCATCGCCGAGAACTCCGTCAGGCTTTGGAGCAATCGGAAAAACTGTTTCGTTTACACCGAGCACAAAGAGAGCCTTTATACCCTCAAAGCGTGTTCTCTCTGTATTGCCGACAAGAACCTTGTCTACGGCAGACGGTATAAATCCAACCTTATATTGCGAAAATGCGGTAACAAGCAAGTCATAAAAGCCTTTGGGGCTTACCTTCTGCTGTCCGCAAAGGTTAACAATCTCATCAAGAGAGGATGTTATTATATCCCATATCTTTTCATACTCTTTTGCAAGACGAAGCTCACCCTCGGAAGTGAATTTATCAATGTATCTTGCTATGGTATCGGGCATATTCAAAAAAACAAGATAATTATAAAATATTTCTGCATCTTCCCTGACGGTATGTCTGCCCTTGATGCTCTCGTGCATTTTTGCAAGAGGCAGAATATATTCATCTCTTATTTTATTAAGTTCGTTTGCTGTCTTGGAGTTGGCATCATAATTTGATGCAATAATCGAATTCCATTTGTCATCATCAAGCCATGTGCTCCTTCTGACATTTCTCCTTTGTATAAATCTTTCGAGTATGGATATATGTGCACTATCAGCTTCAATAAAGCACGCCTTGAGATAATTAAATATTGAATCATAGGAATATTCCTTGGTATATATATCTATTAGTCCAAGAACAAAACGAATGAGATGGTGATTTATAATATCATTTTTTTTATCAAGAAAATATTCAATATCCGAGTGCGAAAATACCCTCTCTATGTGATGCGAATACACATCTATATCAGAACAGATTATCCCGATATCTCTGTACATATATCCGTCTTCTCTAATGAGCTTTTTGATAAAAGACGCACAATTTTCCACTTCGCTTAAGGGATTTGCAAGCGAATAAACCTTTATATCCTTGCAAGCGTTATTATAGCTTTTGCTCGGAAATGTATAAAGGTTTCTTTCAAGATGTGCTATTTCGGGAGATGCAAAATGTGTTTCCTCGAGCTTTTGTACAACAATCTTTCCTTTGTATCTCTTCTTTATATCAGACAGAGTGTCCGAGGTGGGCATAAACAAGGTTGTGTTCGATTCCTTTGCATCATAACAGAGGCTTATTGTAAGCTCTCTGCAGTTTTCTGCAATACTTGCGATTATATCAAGCTCCTGAGGAACAAATGTCGAAAAGCCATCTATAAACACATGTTTATTCTTAAATATGGGGGTAGATTTCAGTCTTTTTGCCAAAATAGTAAGTGCGTCATCATCAGTTTTGTATTTTTGGCTCACTTTTTCTTCATAAAGGCGATATATTTTCGAAAGGTCATTAAGCTTTAGCTTAAGTATCTGTTCATCGGAATTATTTGATATATCATCAAGCATATCGGGGGTAAGCATATATTTTTTAAATTCTGCTATTGCAGATGTAATCAAATCTGAAAATCCGTTTTTATCCTCTGCATCTGTGTAAAATTTCAAATCACAAGATTTAATTATATCTTTTATAATTAGTGCCTTGCTGACGGAATTTATACTTATACTCTCAGGATATCCAAGCCTTTTTTCCAGAGCAGTACAAAGATGCCCGAAAGAAAAAACCTCTGTTTTATCCTCTCTTATTGCATCAATTCTTGCAAGAAGTCTCTTCTCTGCCGTATGGCTGAACTGCTCGGGAACAATAAGAACAGATTCCTCGCCCAAACCGTCAAGACGCTCTATTTTGCTATAAATATATTCACTTTTACCGCTTTTGCTTCGTCCTGTAATGATCTGCACAATTATTCACTCCGCTTTATATGTTTTTCGTAGCTGAAAGGTCCCTCGCCGTTTACGGTAACGCTGAATTCTCTCCTGCCGTCATTACATACCGTACCCTTTGGAAGAGATATAATATAATTCCCTCTGCAATTAAAACGGTTATTGCCTTTTACCGTTACCTTGTCATCATGGGTTATAACCTCAAGCTCTCCGCCCATTGAAAAGTGCATGTCGCTGAGAATTACACCCGCCTTGTTATTTTTGGCTATCTTTACGATTTCGCATGAGTTTGCAGGTATTGTACCGAGCTTTACTATTGTATCATAAACGCAATCAACTACCCGCTCTCTTCCAAAGTAGGATGAAATATTATATGAGGATGCATGGTCAACATATCCTCCGCATGTCTTACTGTCGAGTCTGAATATAAGTTCCTTTGTTACATAGCTGTTATTAAAGAAACAAAGGGTATGATAATCTCCTCCAACTTCAACATCAACAACATTGATATATGCGGTTTCATCAAATGCATCTCTCGGGCATACCTTTGTGCTTACAGGCGGTACAAGATGCTTAAGAAGTCTTAATTCATCATTGTTCTTAAGCTCCGAAACCATTGGAGAACCGCCCGAAAGATATTCGCAAATAAGAATTTTCCTTACCTCAGGTGAAGAATACTGCTTAAATATATTTCCGTCTATGACAGGTGCACAAAGATTGCTATACCATGCTGATGTATATGCCCTGAACGATACCTGATTTACAAGTCTGGAAAGTCCGTTGGAATCGGTTCTGTTTATCATATCTTGCGGTTCGGATACGGTTTGCATACTGTCTGCTATGCCCGTAAGCATAGGTGCAAAACCGTTTGTAACACACATATATCCGTCTTCGCCCATTGCATCGGAAATAGCCTTCATTGCATTTTTGTATGCATTTGCCATACTTACCGTAGGGTCAGAGAGAACAACATCCTTTTGAACAATAAATGCTTTTGTGTGGTCGATATGGTGCATATAAAAGCCCGTTGCACTCAGCCTTTGATACATCATTACTATCCATTCCAGACATTCCCTAAGTGAAACATCAAGAACAGCATATGTAACGCCATCTGCTTCATAAGTACACACCGAGCCGTCTGCATGGCGAAGAACCCACTTCTTTTCAGTTTGCAAAAGCTCTGAATTCTTTTCCGCAATAAACGGTGCCGTCCATATTCCTGCCTTATACCCGTTTTTGTTTATGTGTGAAGCTGTATGGGAAAGGTTAAGACCGTAACTGCTCTCCCAGTCTCCTATTGCAGACTGCCATCCTTTGCCAAGCTCTATATAATCAAATGGTGCCTTTACACCCCTAAGGAAAGATAGCCTTTCGGAAATTGTTTCGATAGAAAAATTATCATCAATAATATATACAGACCGTTTAGGTTCAGGCGTTTTAGTCCCTGTCATCGCCTTGCGTTCCGTTGCATAGTCATCCAAAAGACGCGAAAAGTTACCGCCTGTGCGTATTCTTACCCAATCAGTATAGATTACATCTCCGTCCTCCATAAGACAGTTGAATTCTCCGCCGAGGCGTATTGCCTTGACACTTCCGTTATAATCCGATGATATGCTTATATCTGTAAGCTGGGTGTCGTTTGTCATAATCTCGAGCGATACATATTGTTTGCCTGCCTTAATAACGGTGATGCCGTCTCCGTAGAGTACATTATCCCCCTCTGTATAACAACGCTCCTGCATACTCTCGTCCTTAAGCCTTGCGTATGCTTCCATAAACGACTGGTCCTTGTTGCCGAGTACGCATGTTGACGGAACATCGTTAAGCTGTCTTGAGCCATTAAATACTGACCAATTTTGAGACGGAATACCGCCTATTTCCATATCGTCGGTAATTATCGGATATGCTGACATGAGCTTGACCATACTGCCCGATATGTTTGATATTTTAAGTCGGGTCAGATACTGTTCGGACTCCAGACAGATTTTCTCTCTTTCGATATCAATGCTTGCAGTACCATAATCAACGGCAGTTCTTTTTTTCTCCCCTATAACACAATAGGAAACTGCAGAGTGTATGGTTGCCGTACATAAACCGCTACGAAATTTTTCCATATCGACACCACCTATAATAATCTAATTTAACTATATCATTATTTGTTCTAAAATGCAACAAAAACTGCAAAAATCAGCAGTTCTGAGATTTTTGCAGTTTTTTGATTTTGTGTATAATTTTATTTTCAACAGGACTTAAAATTTTGAAATAGGCAATGCCCAGAGGAACAGTTATTATAACATTCATACCAAGAGTAACAAAGGCATTATTTATATATTCATTGAGTGAAAAACCGATAGTTGTAAAATACAGCAATTGTATAAGGAAAATATGATATGTTGCATTGGCAAATGTAAGTGTATATCCCGATATTTTTGACTCTGTATATTTTATACCGCTAAATTCATTCATAAACCACATAATTACCGGGTACAAAAAGAAAGCCGTAGGAAAGCTCGCCTCCTGCCACTCAAAGAATATAGGCGGATTATATATATCTGTATACATACAGCATATCGCATATATCAAGCCGATTATAAATAAGATAAAATTTCGTATCTTTTCCCGATTATAATCAGCATACCTTGCATATACACCAAAGGCTATATGAGTTGTAAGCCGAAATATTAGGAACTTATATAGTATCGGGTTCATACCCAAAACTGTTGTAAGAATATCATATATAAATGTAAATGCAGTACATATCATAACACCCGCAAATCTGTATCTGCGGACAACATAATGTATAAACGGAAACAAAATCACAAGCTCGGCTAAGATTACAACATAGTAGCTTCCGGGCTTAAATCCGCCAAGAAAAAACCTTACGGCAATTTCCGCCAAAGAATAGCTTTTTCCAAGTACAAACACCTTATATAAAAGCGCCAAAGCAAACACAGGTATAAGCGGTAAATAAAAGCGGGAAATCCTAGAAGTAAGATTTGATGCAGTATACCACTCGGCAAAAGGGTGTTTCAATCTATCGAGTGTGCCCGACATAAGATATCCGCTCATAACAAGAAAAATACATACCGCGTACCATCTCAGATAAATAATGCCAAGTGCAGTAAAAACAGGCAGCACCAAAGCCTGAATACATTTTTCTTTGCCCGAACCTGATTTTAATGCCCTTAAAAAAAGACCTGTTGCAAGTAACAATGAAAAAGCCAGTATGACATTAAAAAATAGGTTATACCACATTATAAAGTGGTAAGTGCTGTTTCTTTTGTGGTGTATTAAAATTACAAATATTGTTGCGGCAATTTTAATAATATCAGGTGCCGCCATTCTTGTTTTTGTTCTCATAATTCAGTAGCTTCCATGGTTTAAGTATTTTTTGTTTCATGTAATTATATATCATGTTTCAAAACATTGTCAAGAACATTAAATAATCTAACAGAAAATTTTGTTTTTTGTGGTTTTTCTTTTATTTTTGTTGTTTTCCTATTGACTTTTTTCTCTGTATGTTATAAAATATGTATAAGCTATAAAAGGAGTTTTAGGATGAAAATTATTTTTTCTGATTTAGACGGCACTCTTCTTCATCGTGGAGAAACATGCCTTAACAAAAACATCAAAAATTCCATATACAAAATCCTTGAAAGCGGCAATATGTTTTCGGTTGCATCTGGCAGAAATTACATTGAACTTAGGAGCTTCTTCCGAGAATTTGCCGATGATATTTTCTTTGTATGCAATGACGGCTCGCTCGCTGTATATAAGGAACAGACAATTTTTTCTGTTCCGATGGATATGTCAATGTTTAATGAGTTCAAGGAATATACGGCTCACGGAAAATATATTACATATATCAAATCCAAAAACCGCCTCAATATAAGAAATGCAATGAAGCAGTATCAAAGCCATGTAATGATGATAGACGGCATTGACGACATAAATGATAATATTTACAAAATATCCGACATAGACAAATCAATTGCATGTCCCCTGCCTGTTGTATATCAAAATCATATTATGAATGAATACATAGCAGACGGAGCAGACAAAGGGCGTGCAATCGAATACATAATTTCCATACTTGGTATTCCGCCCGAATACGCCTATGCATTCGGTGATAATTTCAACGATATCGGAATGTTCAATATATGCGGAACATCGTATGCATCGGTTTTTGCAAAACCCGACATCAAAAAAATGACTGACAAAATCGCTTATAATATAGAACAAGAGTTTAACAAAATAATCGGAGGTTAACAATATGAAATTCTATGATTTTAAGGAAATTCAGAAAAGTCCCAGAATTGACATGCTCAAAGAAGGACTTTTTGCAAAGAAGCCCGAAATTGAAGCTGACCGTGCTGTACTTCTTACAGAAAGCTACAAAAAAACCGAAAATCTTCCTATTATAGAACGCCGTGCTGATGCATTTTGCCACATACTCAAAAACATACCGATTGTTATCAGAGATGGCGAGCTGATTGTAGGCAGCGCAACAAAATCATCAAGAAGCTGTCAGGTTTTTCCCGAATACTCTTACAGCTGGCTTGAGAGCGAATTTGATACACTTGCAACAAGAAGTGCTGACCCCTTTAATATCTCAGAGGATACTAAGGAAAAATTAAAGGATGTGTTTTCTTACTGGAAAGGCAAGACTTGCAGCGACCTTGCACAGTCTTTCATGGCTGAGGAAACACTGTCTGCTATGGAGCATAACATCTTTACACCCGGTAACTATTTTTACGGCGGTGTAGGACATGTTACTGTTGACTATGCCCTTGTGCTCAAAATCGGTCTCAAAGGAATAATAAACCGTGCCAAAGAAGAACTCTTTTCATGCAAGATAACCGATGAGAATTACATAACAAAATCCTCCTTCATTTCTTCTGTAATAAAAAGTCTTGAGGGAGCAATAGAATATGCAAAGAGATATTCATCCCTTGCATCCGAAATGGCATCAAAGGAATCCGACCCCAAACGCAAGGCTGAGCTTATTAAGATATCCGAAACCTGCAAAAATGTTCCCGAAAACGGTGCTTCTTCTTTTTATGAAGCATGTCAGTCATTCTGGTTTATACAGCTTCTTATACAGACGGAATCATCAGGACATTCGATTTCACCGGGAAGATTTGACCAGTACATGTATCCGTATTTCAGAAAGGATTATGACGCAGGACTCATCACCTTTGAGGAAGCACAGGAGCTTATTGACTGCATATGGATTAAATTAAACGACTTTACAAAGGTACGAGATGCTGCTTCGGCAGAAGGCTTTGCCGGATACAGCCTTTTCCAGAATCTTATAGCGGGCGGACAGACACCCGAGGGACTTGATGCAACAAATGAACTTTCATTTATGACAATTTATGCTACAATGCATGTGGCACTTCCCCAGCCCTCATTCTCTGTAAGAATATGGAACGGCACACCTCACAGCTTTATGATTGCCGCTGCAAAGCTCACAAGAATGGGTCTCGGCTTACCCGCATTTTATAACGACGAGGTTATTGTACCTGCACTTGTAAGCAGAGGTCTTACAATAGAAGATGCACGCGACTACAATATCATAGGCTGTGTAGAACCTCAGAAATCAGGAAAAACTGACGGTTGGCACGATGCCGCATTCTTCAATATGTGCCGTATAATAGAGCTTGTTTTCTCAAACGGAATGGATAAGGGCAAACTTGTCGGAATAAGAACAGGCGAGCTTAAGGAGCTTGACACATTTGACAAGTTCTTTGATGCTTACAAAAAGCAGATGGAATATGCTATCGGTCTCATGGTAAATGCCGATAATGCAATAGATGTAGCACATGCCAGAAGATGTCCTCTCCCCTTCCTTTCATCTATGGTTTCCGACTGCATAGGCAGAGGAAAGTCTGTTCAGGAGGGCGGAGCGATATACAACTTCACCGGTCCTCAGGGATTTGGAATTGCAAATATGGCTGATGCAATGTATGCAATAAAGAAACTTGTATATGACGAAAAGAAATTTACTCTCTGCGACTTTAAGGAAGCAATGCTTAACAACTTTGGACACGGTAAGCTAAACGACAGCGATGCACAGGCAATTACAACAGAAATTGTTAAACAGCTTTATGCAAACGGCGTTAATCTCGACGAAAAACAGATTGCAGATGTTTACATGAGAGCAAAGTCCGACAGCTATAACGGAAAGTATGAACCTCTTCTTGATGCAATCAATTCACTTCCGAAATTTGGAAATGACATTGAGGATATAGACCTTCTTGCAAGAGAAGTTGCATACACTTATACCAAGCCTCTCGAAAGGTTCAAAAACCCAAGAGGCGGTATGTATCATGCAGGTCTGTATCCTGTATCTGCAAATGTACCCCTCGGTGCACAGACAGGAGCTACACCTGACGGAAGACTTGCATACACACCTGTTGCAGACGGTGTGTCCCCATGTGCAGGAAGAGATGTAAACGGTCCTACTGCATCATGTAACTCTGTATCAAAGCTTGACCACTTTATTGCATCCAACGGTACACTATTCAACATGAAGTTCCATCCGTCAGCATTAAAAGGAACAAGCGGTCTGGAAAGCTTCGCCGCACTTGTAAGAGGTTACTTTGACCAGAAGGGAAGCCATATGCAGTTTAATGTGGTAAGCAGAGAGACACTTATAGATGCACAGCTTCACCCCGAAAACTACAAGAGTCTTGTTGTAAGAGTTGCAGGTTACAGTGCACTGTTTACAACCCTGTCCAAATCATTACAGGATGACATTATAAAGAGAACAGAACAAGGTGGTTTCTGATGGATAACATATATAATGTAAAAGGAAGAATTTTTGATATCCAAAAATTCTCCGTACATGACGGCCCCGGAATAAGAACCATTGTATTTCTAAAGGGATGTGCCCTTAGATGCAAGTGGTGCTGTAACCCCGAGTCACAGTCAAAAGAAATTGAAATAATGAATACTCCCGACGGAGAAAAAACAATGGGCAGAGATGTTACTGTCGGAGAAATCATAGGCGAAATCATCAAAGACAGAGCTTTCTTCCGTCGTTCAGGCGGTGGTATAACACTCTCGGGCGGCGAAACTCTTCTTCAGCCTGATTTTGCATATGCACTCTTTACTGCCGCAAAGGAAAACGGTCTTACAACAGCAATAGAATCCACAGGATTTGCAAAATTTGAAACAATAGAAAAACTTCTTCCGCTTATAGACACATTCCTTATGGACATAAAGCATACCGACCCTCAAAAGCACAAGGCATTTACATCGCAGTCGAATGAGCTGATACTCAGTAACGCAAAGAAGATTGCAATGTACGCAAAGAGGCTTATAATAAGAGTTCCTGTTATTCCGACATTCAACGATACAGAAGAGGAAATAAGGGATATTGCCGTGTTTGCAAAAACACTTCGTACAGTAAAGGAAATTCATCTGCTTCCCTACCACAGCTACGGTATGGACAAATATTCATATCTCGGAAGAAATTATGAGATGGCACATATTAAATCGCCGTCAGAGGAAAAAATGAATTCACTAAGGGCTGTTGTTGAAAGCTCAGGACTTTATTGTCAGATAGGAGGCTGAATATGGATAACATTTCAATACAGGACAAACTCAGGATTGTACAGGAACTTGTTCCGGGCAAACAGATAACACTTATGCACATAATAGCTAACCCCGACGACATACTTTATCAAAAGCTCGGGCTTGATACCTCATCAGAGTACAGTAAGGGTGCTATCGGAGTAATGACAGTATCGCCCAGCGAGACTGTAATAATTGCAGGAGATATAGCAATCAAATCATCAGGTGCCCAGATCGGCTTTGTAGACCGTTTCAGCGGTACGCTTATCATAACGGGAACTGTTTCCTCGGTTCAGGCGGCATTTGATGCCGTAAGCGAATATACGCAGAAAACCCTCGGCTATGAAGTTTGCAAAATCACAAAAACATGAGAAAAAAGAGACTTATGCTCATAGGCCGAAGCGAAGCCGGTAAAACAACTCTTACGCAGGCTTTGAAAGGCAAACCTATTGAGTACGAAAAAACACAATCAATAAGTATGGATAGCTTGCTTATTGATACGCCAGGCGAATACATACAAACAAAAAATTTCGGCACTGCGATAGCAATATACTCTTATGAGGCAGATGTTATTGGTCTTCTTCTCGGCGCCGATGAGCCTTATTCTCTTTATAGTCCATGCATAACCTGCATGACCACCAAAGAGGTTATAGGTATCATAACAAAGATTGACCACAAAAACGCAAACATTCAAAATGCAGAAAATTGGTTAAAACTTGCCGGATGCAAAAAAATATTCAAAATCAATTCCCTTGCAAATCAAGGAGTAGACGATATAAAAAGGCATTTGGGATGGATTTGACAAAAACAAAGAAAAACAAAGAAAAAACAACATTTTTCTATTGACTTTCAAATACATATATGTTATTATGTATTATGTAGGTATAAATTTTATATTAAGGAGATAAATGACTATGACAAACGAATTCGAAATCAAAAAACAAATTTGCGAAATCGGAAAAAGAATTTACGACAGAGGCATGGTTGCTTCCAACGACGGTAACATTTCCGTTAAAATCAGCGAGAATGAATTTCTTTGCACACCCACAGGCGTAAGTAAGGGCTTTATGACACCCGACTACATCTGTAAGGTAGATGCCGAAGGAAATGTAATTTCCGCTAACGGAAACTTCCGTCCTTCTTCCGAAATCAAGATGCACATGAGAGTTTACAAACAGAGACCTGATGTTAAGTCTGTTGTTCACGCTCACCCCATCTATGCAACAAGCTTTGCAATTGCAGGTGTTCCCCTCACACAGCCCATCATGCCTGAGGCAGTAATCGCTCTCGGTTGCGTTCCGATTGCAGACTACGGTACACCTTCCACAAACGAAATCCCCGATGCAGTTGAGAAGTATCTCCAGCACTTTGACGCAGTTCTCCTTGCAAACCACGGTGCTCTCTCCTATTCTGATTCACTTCTTTCTGCATATCACAAGATGGAATCACTTGAGTTCTATGCAGAGCTTCTTTATCACTCAAAGGCTCTCGGCGGACCCAAGGAGCTTTCCAGCTCACAGGTTAAGAGACTTTACGAAATCAGAAAGAATTTCGGCATGACAGGTAAGCATCCAGCAGACATCTGCCTCAATGTACACGGCAAGAGCTGTCACAACTGCCACATGGGTGTTACAGATTCCGGATGTCAGGGTTCTTCTGACGAAGCTCTTATAGCTGCTATAACAAAAAAAGTTATGGAAGAATTAGGTAAATAAGCTATGGACGACAAGACCTTAAATAATTTGGTCGACACCGTTACCAGGAGCGTGCTAAACGGTTTTCAGACTTCCAGGGATAATTATACCAAAGGATACATTACCCTCAGCAGTGCAAAGTCACTTGCAAAAAAGGTAGAAGCAGAAGCAGCCCGTATAGGAGTCAAGGCAGTAGTTGCCGTATCCAATGCAGCAGCAAGACCTGTTCTTGTAGAATGTATGGATGACTCATACATAGCAAGCTTCGATATAGCTCTTAACAAAGCATATACTTCCGTGGCATTAAAAATGCCGACTTCAACACTCAAGTCTTTGTCTCAGCCAAATCAGGATTTGTACGGAATACAATTTACAAATCAGGGACAGATAGTGATTTTCGGAGGCGGTGTTCCCCTTATAAGTGACGGAAGCATAATAGGCGGACTTGGTGTAAGCGGCGGAAGCGAAGAACAAGATACCTACCTTGCGGACTACGGAAGGAAGGTTTTTGAGGAGGAATTGTCATAAACACATTTACAGTTAATGATAATCCCGAGCTTAATGCAAAAAAGCTTACCGCTAATATCAATCATGGCATCATAGTTAAGGTTTCGCCAAATCTCAAAGATGAATTTATTTATCATCTTGTGGAAAACGGCGGATATCTCGCCTCGGATAAGCAAGCGAAGAAAATGATGCAGACTGTCAAAAGCACGACGAGCCTCAATGCCGTACTCTATGGTATTGGTGCCGTAACAGAAGGTATCCGTAAGTTTATAATTTACAACATCAAAGAAGAACAATCAAACACTTCCCTGCCCTTTGGCGCAGTTGGAATAAAGTGCGAAAATAATATTTCTACAAGGAGAATGGCTATGGATGTAAATCAGGAACAAATTCAGGCAATAGTTCAGCAGATTTTGTCCGGCATGAATCAAGGTGCCCAAGCTCCAAAGAGCTGTGCATCGCAGGGTGTGCCCAAGACAAGCCGCGTTGCTATGCTTACTGCCCTTGAGAATTACGAAATCAAAGAGTTCCCAATTCCGGAGCTTGGCGACGACGATATACTCGTAAAGGTAGAAGGTTGCGGCGTTTGCGGAACAGATGCCCACGAATTCAAGCGTGACCCGTTTGGTCTTATTCCCGTTGTACTCGGTCATGAGGGAACAGGCGAAATAGTAAAAATGGGCAAAAATGTAAAGATGGACAGCGCAGGCAAACCGCTTAATGTCGGCGATAAGATTGTTACATGTATGATATTCAAGGATAATCCCGACATAACAATGTATGACCTCAACAAACAGAATGTCGGCGGAGCTGATGTATACGGTCTGCTTCCCGATGATGATATTCATCTTAACGGATGGTTTGCTGACTATATGGTTGTACGCAAAGGCTCTTCTGTATTCAATGTAAGTGACCTTGACCTTGATTCGAGAATACTTATCGAACCGTGTGCAGTTCTTATACATGCAGTAGAAAGAGCAAAAACAACAGGAATACTTAGATTTAACTCCCGTGTAGCTGTTCAGGGTTGCGGTCCTATCGGACTTATCTGTATAGCAATCTTAAGAACAATGGGAATAGAAAACATTGTTGCAATTGACGGTGAGCAGAAGAGACTCAATATGGCTATGGAGCTTGGTGCTACTGCTACTGTTAACTTCAAGGATTTTGCAGGTCAGGAAGCACTTGCAGAAGGCGTTAAAAACGCTCTCGGCGGTTATTATGCTGACTTTGCATTCCAGTGCACGGGCTCTCCTGTTGCACACAGCAACATATACAAATTCATTCGCAGCGGCGGCGGTCTTTGCGAACTTGGATTCTTTATCAATGGCGGAGATGCAACAATCAATCCCCACTTTGATATATGCGCAAAGGAAATCACAACTGTCGGTTCATGGGTATACACACTCCGTGACTATGCAACAACATTTGATTTCTTAAAGCGTGCTAAGGGAATCGGTCTCCCGCTTGAAAAACTTATAACACACAGATTCCCGCTTTCACAAATCAATGAGGCCCACAAAACCAACCTTGAAATGAAGGGTCTGAAAATAGCAATTATAAATGAATAATATTTTTTAGGAGGATATTAAAATGGCTAAAGAAGCATTAGGAATGATTGAAACAAGAGGTCTTACAGCAGCAGTAGAGGCAGCAGACGCAATGGTAAAGGCAGCAGAGGTTACACTTATCGGCACAGAAAAGATCGGTTCCGGTCTTGTAAGTGTTATGGTAAGAGGCGATGTTGGTGCAGTTAAGGCAGCAACAGAAGCAGGCGCTACAACAGCATCAAGACTTGGCGAACTCATTGCAGTTCATGTAATCCCCAGACCCCATGAGGATGTAGAAAAGATTCTCCCCAAATTCTAATCTAAAAGGAGAAATCAAGATGGCAGCATCAAAAACAACAAAAACTACAAAAGCAGCTCCCAAGGAGTCTGCACCAATTATCAAGGAGGAAAAGAAAATGTCATTAGAAGCATTAGGTATTATCGAAACAAGGGGCTTAGTAGCAGCAATCGAAGCTGCTGATGCTATGCTCAAAGCAGCAAATGTTCAGCTCGTTGGAACAGAGAGAATCGGTTCAGGTCTCGTAAGCGTTATGGTAAGAGGCGATGTAGGCGCTGTTAAATCTGCTGTAGAAGCAGGTCAGGCAAACGCTTCAAAGCTTGGTGAAATAATCGCTACACATGTAATCCCCAGACCTCACGGCGATGTTGAAAAAATCATTCCTACACTTAAGTAATCCCATATCGCAAAGCATTTTTACGAGGTGATATAAGTGATTATAGGTAAGGTAGTAGGAAGCATTGTATCAACAAGAAAAAATGATAATCTGGTCGGAAGCAAATTTATGGTGATTGAGCCTTGCCAAGGCATGGCTCAATCCAGATTTGTCGCTGTTGACAACGTTGGTGCAGGCATAGGAGAAATTGTTCTCATAGCAACAGGAAGTGCCGCAAGAGTCGGATGCAATATGGCAAGTGCGCCTATTGATGCAGCAATTGTAGGCATAGTAGATTCCGGTTCAGAATTGGAGTTTTGATTTTAATGGAATTAAACATTCTTAAAGATATTCTTAAACAGGCAGGTGTTACCGGTGCCGGCGGTGCCGGTTTCCCCTCCTATGCAAAATTGAATACAAATGCAGATACTGTAATACTCAACTGTGCAGAATGTGAACCGCTGCTTAAGCTTCACAGACAGTTAATGGAAATTTACGCTCACGAAATTATCACTACACTTTCTATTATTACAGAAGCTGTCGGTGCAAAGGAATTTGCAATAGGCATTAAAAAATCCTATTTGGGAGCATTAAATGCCATTATGGGCGAAATAGATTCTTATCCAAACGGCAGAGTACATATCATTGATGAAATATATCCGTCAGGTGACGAGCATGTACTTACATACAATGTTACAGGCCGTATAGTGCCCCCCGGCGGTATACCGATTGATGTAGGCGTTATAGTATATAATGTAGAAACAGTTCTCAATATATATCGTGCCGTTAAGCTTTCCAAAAATGTTACGCACAAGTATGTTACGGTTGCAGGCGAGGTAAAAAACCCTCAGACATTATGTGTTCCGCTTGGAACAAAATTTGCTGCTCTTATAGAAATGTGCGGCGGCAAAACATGTAAGGATACTGCTCTTATACAGGGCGGTCCAATGACAGGCAGAAATGCCTCAGACGGTGATACAGTCACCAAAACAACCAATGCTATATTGGTAATGCCCAAAGAGCATTATCTTATAAGCAGACGAAATCAGAAAATAACAAACAGTGTACGACAGGCAATGAGTGCTTGCTGTCAATGCAAAACCTGCACGGAGCTTTGTCCGAGAAATCTTATCGGACATCCGATAAGTCCAAGCGATTTTATGAAATCGCTGACATCTCTCAGAGCAGATACAAAAGCGCTTATTAATACTCAATACTGTTCACAGTGCGGAATATGCGAAATGTATGCATGTCCCCTTGAGTTAAGCCCTGCTACATTGATTGGAAAATATAAATCCGAGCTCAGGAAAAACGGCATTAAACCCGAAAAGCTTGATGCACCAAAGTCCGTTCGTTCGGAAAGAAAATACCGTCAAGTGCCCATGCACAGATTGATAACCAGACTTGATGTACAAAAATATGATGTTCCTGCACCGCTTAGCGATGAGGATGTCAATCCGAAAATCGTCAAGATTTCTCTTAGTCAGTCTATCGGTGCACCGTCCGTCCCCACTGTTAATATCGGAGACAAAGTAAAGACAGGAGATTTGATAGCAGCTCCCAAGGAAGATGCACTATCAATTGCACTCCACAGCTCTATAGACGGTTTAGTAACTGATATTACAGATAAATATATTGTAATATCATCAAAATAACAAGCAACGGAAAGGATACTTACCATGGCAAAAGCAATAGGAATGGTAGAATACTTTAATGTAACCACAGGTGTACAGGCTGCCGACACAATGGCAAAAACTGCAGATGTTGAAATTCTTTCTGCAATGACCGTATGTCCGGGTAAATATATAGTTATAATCGCGGGCGAACTAAGTGCTGTCAAAGCATCGGTTGATGCATCAAAGATAAGATTTCCAAACAAGCTTGTAGACAGTTTTGTTCTTGGAAATCCGCATGAAGACATCTTTCCTGCAATATACGGTGCAACAGATCCGGGAGAGGTATCAGCTCTTGGTGTTATAGAAACATTTTCTGCAGCATCAGCAATAGTTGCAGCAGATATTGCAGCAAAAACCGCAATTGTAAAGCTATTGGAGCTTCGCCTTGCAAAAGGTATGAGCGGCAAATCTTATCTCTTCATTACAGGTGAAGTTGCTGCAGTAAGCGCAGCTATAGAAAAGGCACGCGATGCTATTAAGGATGAGGGAATGTATCTTGACAGCGCTGTAATACCCCGTCCGGACAAAAATCTATGGAAATCTATTCTCTAAATATACATAAAGTGAGGATTATGCATTATGAATAACGAAAAGTACATTAGTGAAATTGTAGCAAATGTAATCAAATCCATGCAAAATGAAGGCTCGGCAAAAACAGGCACACACAAAAAAGGTGTATTTACATCGATGTCTGATGCACTCAGTGCAGTAGACAAGGCCTACAAAGAGCTTAAAAGCTACTCCGTTGAGCAGAGAGAGGAAATGATAAAAAACATCCGCAGACTCACCCTTGAGGAAGCCGAAATCATGGCAAAAATGGGTGTAGAAGAAACGGGTATGGGTAATGTAAATGACAAAATCATAAAGCATCAGCTTGTTGCAAAAAAGACTCCCGGTACTGAGGACCTCAAGCCGTCAGTTATGACAGGCGATGCAGGAATGACACTCGTTGAAATGGCTCCCTATGGTGTAATAGGAAGTATAACACCTTCTACCAATCCGTCCGAGACAGTTATCTGTAACTCGATGGGTATGATTGCAGCAGGAAACGGCGTGGTATTTAACCCCCACCCCAATGCAAAGAATGTTGCAAACTATGCAGTTGACCTTGTTAACCGTGCAGTTCTTGAGGCAGGCGGTCCCGAAAACCTCGTTGTTTCGGTAGAAAATCCCACCAAGGAGTCCTCCGATGAAATGATGGCATCTCCTATTGTAAGAATGCTCGTAGCAACAGGCGGTCCCGGTGTTGTAAAAGCACTTTTGTCCTCCGGCAAAAAAGCTATCGGTGCTGGTGCAGGAAATCCCCCTGTTATTGTTGATGACACAGCTGACATTGCTAAAGCAGCAAAAGATATCGTAGCAGGTTCAAGTTTTGATAACAACCTTCCGTGTATTGCAGAAAAAGAATGTTTTGCATTTTCAAACATTGCAAATACACTTATTACAGAAATGCAGAAAAGCGGTGCATACCTGCTTAAAGGCGATGACATAAACAAGCTCATGCAGCTCTGCCTTGTTAATAAAGACGGCAAGTATGATATTAACAAGAAGTGGGTTGGCAAGGATGCATCCAAATTCCTCGAAGCAATAGGCATAAGTGCACCTCAGGGTACAAAACTTATTATATGCGAAACCGACAACAAGCATCCGTTTGTACAGGTTGAACTGATGATGCCGATACTTGCCATTGTAAGAGTATCAGGTATTGACGAAGCTATTGAAATGGCATGTCAGGCAGAACACGGAAACAGACATTCTGCACACATACATTCAAAGAACATAGACCACCTTTCAAGATTTGCAAAGGCAGTCGAAACTACAATATTTGTAAAGAACGCACCCTCCTATGCCGGTATCGGTGCAGGCGGCGAGGGCTACACAACATTTACAATTGCAGGTCCCACAGGCGAAGGCCTGACTGCCGCTCACTCCTTTACAAGAAGCAGAAGATGCGTACTTGTTGACGGACTCCATATTGTTTAATAATTAAAGAAAGACGGTCATAATTATGAATGCATTAGGATTAATTGAAGTATACAGTTTTACAACAGCTCTTTGTGTAGCTGACCTTATGGCAAAATCCGCTGATGTAAAGGTAATTGCTTTTGACAGAAACAGACCCTTTGCACCGGATGCTCCTGCTCCCCTTATAATCATTGTCAAGGTTGAAGGAAGCGTTGCTGCTGTACAGGCTGCAATTGATGCAGGCAAGCAGTATGCAGTATCTAAGAAAAAATATATTGTTTCTCATATTATCCCCCGTCCTGATGAGGATGCCGAGAAAATGGCATACCTTATGGATATCAACAAGGATAAATTCAACACCAAGCTGCCAAAGAGCATGAAGGGTGTCGAAGCAGACAATATCGGTTTTGGCAAAGCTGTCGGTATAATAGAAATATCCGGCTTTACCGCATCTGTTGTTGCCCTTGATGCAATGTGCAAGGCAGCAGATGTAAAGCTTCTTCACAAGGAAGAACGACTTGGCGGAAGACTGGTAACTCTTGTTGTAGCGGGAACTGTCTCTGCAATCAAGGCAGCTCTTGAACACGGAGAAAAAACAGCATCTCCCGTAGGAGAAGTATACGGAAACGAATGTATTGCTTCCCCCCACCCCGAATTACTCAAATTTTTTGACTTGGATATCTTAGTGTGACAGGATAGGAGAAATAATCTATGTACGACATCCAAAAAATAGAAAAAGCTGTTTCAAAAATCTTAAAAGAATACAAGCAGGATCAGAATAACGAAATAAAAATCGGTGTGTCTCAAAGACATATACACCTTTCCAGAGAGGATCTTGACACACTCTTTGGCAAAGGCTATGAACTAACAAAGAAGAAAACCCTTATGGGCAGGGAATATGCTGCCGAGGAATGTGTAACACTTGTCGGACCATCACTAAAAGCAATAGAAAAAGTCCGCGTATTAGGACCTGTAAGAAACAACACTCAGGTTGAAATTTCAAAAACAGATACATTTATACTTAAGGTCAGCCCTCCTGTTCGTCCGTCGGGCGTTGTAGAGGGTTCCGAAAAGCTTGTTATAGTGGGTCCCAAGGGGTCTGTGTATCTTAAGCAAGGCGTTATAATTGCCAACAGACACATACATCTTACACCCGATTATGCAAGCAGACACGGTATAAGTGACGGTGACTATGTTGATGTAATGGTAGAAAGTGTCAAACCGACCAAATTCTACGATGTTCAGGTTCGTGTCCGTGATGACTTCAATGTAGAGATGCACATTGATACAGATGATGCAAACTCTGCAGGAATTAAAAACGGAGATATGGTAAGAATTATTAAATAGTTTTAGGAGAAAAGCTTATGTTTGCTGTAGAAAGGCAAAAGAAAATTCTGGATACACTCAAAAACGAAGGCTCTGTATGGGTTAGCAAACTTAGTCATGAGCTTGGTGTTACTGAGGAAACAGTACGCCGTGATTTGGAAAAACTCGAAAAACAAGAGGCTCTTGTAAGAACCCACGGCGGTGCCATACCGATTGCAGAGAGTAATCACGAGATGTCACTGGAAAAGCGTAAGCATCTTAATGCTGACATCAAGGAAAAACTTGCAAAAGAAGCTGTCAAACACATAGTACCCGGTGATGTTGTTTTTCTTGACGCATCAACCACTACCTTCTATATGGCAAGAGAGCTTAAAAATCTTAAGGATATAACAGTTGTAACAAACTCTATCCGAGTAGTATCCGAGCTTGCAGGATATTCCAACATCAAGGTAATAGGCATAGGCGGATATGTAAGCAACAACCAGTCATTTGTCGGTACTCTTGCGTGCAATTATATTCAGGAAAACTGCTATGCAAACAAGGTGTTTTTTTCAAGCAGAGGCATAACAAGTGCCGGCGGAATTCTTGACAGCAACGAACAGGAATGGGCAATTAAGCAATGCATGATAAAAAATTCCGACAAAAAATATTATCTTTGCGATAAGTCAAAGATTGAAAGAATCGGTTTTGCAAAGCTGGCCGCTTTTGATGACATTGATTATTTTATTACCGAAAAGGATTTTGACAAAGACCTTGAAAGAACACTTTCCGAAACAGAAGTAAAGGTAATAACAGTATAAAGCTAACGGGACACAATTTTTTGTGCCCCGTTCTCTGAATTAAAGACAATTACATGATTTTTAAAAAATATTTTTATTTTTATTAGTCTAACAGTTGACAATATACCCTATTTTGTTGTAAAATAGATTGGATATAAAAGTAACATAATCTGTTTATGATTGACTTGCACTAAAAAAGGGTGGACAGCTTATGTCTTCCCTGTTTTTTTGAGCCTTTTTGTATCTTAATTTTCTAACCCGGAGGAGAACTTATGGATAAGAAGACACTATATCTTGTACTTGAAAACGGCAAAGTTTTTGAAGGCTATGCCATTGGTGCTGATGGAGAAGCCATCGGCGAAACTGTTTTTCAAACATCCGTTTTGGGATATAACGAAATTATTACTGACCCGAAATTTAGCGGACAGATTGTTGTACAGACATTTCCGCTTATTGGCAACTATGGAATAATAAACGAAGAGCTTGACAGCAAAAAGCCGTCAATCGCAGGATATATTGTTAAATCCATATGCGATACCCCGTCAAACTTCCGCGAAGAAGGTAAGCTCAATGACTACCTCAAAAAGAATAATATCGTAGGTCTTTGCGGTATAGATACAAGAGAGCTTACGAGACTTATAAGAGACAACGGAACAATGAACGGCAAGATAACAAGCGATATTTCAAATCTCGATGCAACAGTAAGTGAGCTTAAGTCTTACAAAAATACTGTATCTCTCGCTACGGTAAGCACCGATACCATAAAGGAATATAAGGCCGAAAATGAAGAATTCAAGGTTTGCATGTATGATTTTGGCCTTACAGACAGCTTTATAAAATGCTTTACATCTATGGGAATAAGTGTTACCGTTGTACCACACAACAAAATGGCTGAAGAAGTTATATGCATGAGACCTGACGGTGTTGTATTTTCCGAGGGACCGGGTAACCCCGAGGACTATAATACAGAAATCGAGGAAATAAGAAAAATCGCTTTGACAAATATCCCGCTCTATGCATGCGGACTCGGTCACCAGCTTTTAGCTCTTGTTTTTGGCGGAAAAACAAAAAAGCACCCCTACGGTCACAGAGGCTCCAACCAGCCTGTTAAGGATACAAAAACAAACAGAATATATATAACAAACCAAAACCACGGATATATCGTTGATGAAAACGCTCTTCCCAAAGAAGCTGAAATCAGTTTCATCAATGTTAACGACAAGACAATAGAAGGAATTCGCTATGCTGATAACAAAGCAATATCCACCCAGTTTATGCCAAATCTTTGTGTCGGTCCTCACGATACAAGCTTCATTATAAGCGAATTCAAAAACATGATGAAAGGAGACCAAAAATAATGCCTCTTAACAAAAATCTCAAAAAAGTAATGGTTATAGGTTCAGGTCCTATTGTTATAGGTCAGGCTGCAGAATTTGACTATGCAGGCACACAGGCATGCCGTGCTCTTAAGCAGGCAGGTCTTGAGGTTGTACTTGTAAACTCAAACCCTGCTACAATAATGACAGATAACGCAATGGCTGATGAAATATACTTAGAGCCTCTTAACCTCACTACAATCAAGAGAATTATCGAAAAGGAAAAACCCGACAGTCTTCTTTCTACACTTGGAGGACAAACAGGTCTTACGCTTTCTATGCAGCTTGCAAAAGAAGGCTTTCTTGAGAAGCACGGTGTGACACTCCTTGGTGCAAAGCCCGAAACAATAGACAAAGCCGAAGACAGACAGATGTTCAAGGATACAATGGAAGCCATCGGTCAGCCGTGCATCCCCTCAACAGTTGTTACAACAGTAGAAGCTGCGGTTGATTTTGCAAACGAAATCGGATATCCCCTAATAATCCGACCCGCATTTACCCTTGGCGGTACAGGCGGCGGTATTGCACATAACGAAAAGGAACTTCGTGAAATTTCTGAAAACGGACTTTATCAATCCCCTATAACACAGATTCTTGTAGAAAAGTGCATATCGGGTTGGAAAGAGATAGAATTCGAGGTTATCAGAGACAGTCTCGGAAATGCCATTACAGTATGTTCGATGGAAAACATCGACCCCGTGGGCGTTCATACAGGAGACTCCATTGTTGTTGCACCTGCTGTTACTCTTGCGAGCAAGGAATTTTCCATGCTCAAGAATGCCGCACTTGATATTGTAAACACACTTGAAGTAGAGGGCGGTTGTAACTGTCAGTTTGCTCTCAATCCCGAAAGCTTTGAATATGCTGTAATCGAGGTTAACCCCAGAGTATCGCGTTCCTCTGCCCTTGCATCAAAGGCTACAGGATATCCTATAGCAAAGGTTGCAACAAAAATTGCAATCGGCTATACACTTGATGAAATTCTTAATGATGTAACAGGTATGACATATGCGGCATTTGAGCCAAGTGTTGACTACTGTGTTGTTAAATTCCCCAAGTGGCCTTTTGATAAATTTGTATACGCTACAAAAAAACTCGGTACACAGATGAAAGCAACAGGCGAAGTAATGAGTATCGGTTCATCCTTTGAAGAAGCAATAATGAAAGCTGTCAGAGGTGCAGAAATTAAACTCGATACCCTTTCCAATCCCAAACTTTCTGCTTTGACAGACAAAGAAATCGAGAACAAGCTCTTTGATTGCGACGACCAGAGATTGTTCGTTGTATACGAAGCCTTAAAGAGAGGTATATCAATAGACAGAATTCACGAAATAACCATGATTGATGAGTGGTTCCTCGCAAAATTCTTAAATCTTGCCATGTTTGAAAAAGAACTTTCTAATGCGGACAAGCTTGATGATGAGTTATACATGAGAGCAAAGAAGCTCGGATATCCCGACAACGCAATAGAAAGAATAAGCGGCAAAAAGATAGAAAACCACGCATATGCTTCATTCAAGATGGTAGACACCTGTGCAGCAGAATACAAGGCAGCTACCCCCTATTTCTACTCTGCTTACGAAGATGAAAACGAAGCCCAGGAATTCCTTGAAGCAAGAAAAGAAAAGAAGGATACCATAATAGTTTTTGGCTCGGGTCCTATAAGAATAGGTCAGGGTGTTGAATTTGACTACGCGTCGGTTCACTGCGTATGGTCATTAAAGAAAGCAGGATACGATGTTGTAATCGTTAATAACAATCCCGAAACAGTTTCTACAGACTTTGATACTGCAGACAGATTGTATTTCGAGCCTCTTACAAACGAAGATGTAATGAACATCATAAGAGTAGAAAAGCCTGTCGGTGTTGTAGTTGCATTTGGCGGACAGACAGCTATAAAGCTCACCAACTTCCTCGCATCACAAGGCATAAAAATTCTTGGTACTCCTGCAGAAAGCATTGATGCCGCAGAAGACAGAGAGCTTTTTGATGCACTTCTTGAAAAGCACAACATAGCCCGTCCCAAGGGAACAACCGTTATGACCTGCGAAGAAGCACTGGCTGCAGCGAACGAAATAGGCTATCCTGTCCTTATGAGACCCTCGTATGTTCTTGGCGGACAGAATATGATTATTGCTTTCAATGAGAATGATATCAAAGAATACATGGCAATAATTCTCGAAACAAACATAGAAAATCCCGTACTCATTGACCAGTATCTCATGGGAACCGAGCTTGAGGTTGATGCAATATGCGACGGCAAGGATATACTCATCCCCGGTATTATGGAACACATTGAGCGTGCAGGTGTTCACTCGGGTGACTCAATTGCTGTATATCCCGCTTGGAACATATCCGATGAGCTTACAGAAAAGATAATCGAAAGCACAAGAAACCTCTCCTTCTCACTGGGTGTAATAGGACTTGTAAACATACAGTATCTTATATATCAGAACGAGCTTTATGTAATCGAAGTTAACCCCAGAAGCTCAAGAACAATTCCTTATATAAGTAAGGTTACAGGAATACCTATGGTTGACCTTGCAACAAGAACCATGCTTGGCGAAAAGTTAGAGGATATGGGATACGGAACAGGGCTCTACCCTGCATCTCCTTATGTAGCCGTAAAGGTTCCTGTATTCTCATTCGAAAAACTTGCAAATGTTGACAACCACCTGGGACCCGAAATGAAGTCAACAGGTGAAGTTCTTGGTATTGCGAATACCCGTGAGGAAGCAATATTCAAAGGTCTTGTATCAAGCGGATGCAATATGAAGCAGAGAGGCGGAGTATTCATAACAGTAAGAGACTCCGACAAAGCGGAAATAGCATCTGTTGCAAAGAAATATTCTGACCTTGGATTTAAGCTCTATGCAACATCAGGAACAGCAGAGATACTCAGAATAAATGACCTTGATGTAGAAACTGTATCAAAGATACACGAAAATGCCGAAAACAACACATTGACACTAATAGAAAGCGGAAAAGTAAATTATGTTCTTTCGACATCGTCAAAAGGCAGAATACCAACCCGTGACAGCGTAAAAATCCGCCGTAAAGCGATTGAGAGAAATGTACCGTGTCTCACATCACTCGATACAGCTTCTGCCCTTGCAGACAGTATTAAGAGCCGTTACAGTGATTTAAGCACTGAGCTTGTAGATATTAACAGCCTCAGAACAGAAAAAACCGTTCTCAACTTCACCAAGATGCACGGAACAGGAAACGACTACATCTACTTTAACTGCTTTGACCAAAGAATAGACAATCCTGCAGGACTTTCTGTAAGTCTTTCGAACCGCAGATTCGGCATAGGCAGTGACGGCGTTGTTCTCATCTGCCCCTCGGAAATTGCTGATGCAAAAATGAGAGTATTCAACCTCGACGGAACAGAGGGAGAAATGGGCGGAAATGTCATAAGATGCGTTGGTAAGTACCTTTATGAAAACGGAATTGTTGATAAGCTCAATGTAACAATAGAAACAAGAAGCGGTGTAAAAGAGCTTAAGCTCATACGCCAAAACGGAAAAATCGGTGCGGTTACTGTTAATATGGGATGTCCCGAACTTAATCCCGTAAAAATTCCCGTTATGCTTGACGGCGATAAGGTTATAAACCGAAAGGTTAAAATTGCCGACGGTGAGTACTGCATTAGTGTTATTTCCACAGGAAATCCGCATTGTATAGTGTTCGTGGATAATGTGGACAAGTTTGATATAGAAGCTGTCGGACCACTCTTTGAAAATGATTCCATCTTCCCCGAAAGAGTCAACACCGAATTTATTAAAATCGTTGGCGAAAACACAATAAAAATGCGTGTTTGGGAAAGAGGCAACGGCGAAACATGGGCATGTGGAACCGGAGCATGTGCGGCTGTTGTTGCAGCATGCGAAATGGGTCTTTGCAAACGAAATACGGATATTACCGTTAAACTTGTGGGCGGAGATCTTATAATAAACTACACAGACGACGGAACAATATTTATGACCGGCGATGCCGTAAAATCCTTTGAGGGTACAATAACAATAGAATAAAAGCTAAAAAACCTGCTAAGTAAATTCACTTAGCAGGTTTTTTGTATTAAAAAATCAGACCTTAATAAACAAAAAGTATAATATCAGCAAAATACCAAGTGCTATTCTGTAATAGCCAAATCCTTTGAAATCACGCTTTCTGATATATCCCATAAGAAATTTTATGGCAAATACAGACACAATGAATGCCACAGCCATTCCAAGTAAAAGAATTATCCATTCATTCATACTGAATGCAAGACCCGCTTTAAGAAGTTTAAGACAGCTTGCTCCAAACATTATGGGTATTGCAAGGAAGAATGAGAATTCTGCCGATACAACCCTCGAGCATCCAAGAATTGTTGCTCCTATAATTGTAGAACCGCTTCTTGATGTTCCGGGAATAAGTGCCATGATTTGAAATACACCGATAAGAAAAGCCGTTTTGTATGTCAAATCATCAAGAGAATTTACCTTTGCAGGTTTCTTTTTGTTTTCGATAAAGAGAAACCAAACACCGAAAATTATAAGTGTTACCGCAACGGTATATGCATTATAAAAATGCTCGTCTATCCAATCGTCCAAAAGAACTCCTACAACTCCTGCAGGTATTACACCAACAAGAACCTTAAGATACAGATTTACAGTATCCTTCTTAATCGGCAGACTGCCGATTAGTTGATAATTTGACTTATTCCTCTTCGAAACAAAGGGATTAAGTTTGGAAAAATACAATAGCACAACTGCAAGTATTGAGCCAAACTGAATTACCACCAAAAATGTCTCCATAAATTTTTCGGAAACATTCATCTTCATAAACTCATCAAAGAGTATCATATGTCCTGTACTGCTAATGGGAAGCCATTCGGTTATACCCTGAACAATACCCATAATTACAGTCTGGATAATCAAAATCAGGTTCATTTACATTTCCTTTCTTGTAATTAGTATGTTGTTTCTTGTATTAAACATTAAACAAAAGCTCACTGTATGTAGGATACGGCCAGTAATCCGATGCTGTATGCGATTCCATATAATTGATTACCTCTCTTGCTTCCTCCATAAGTGCAAGAACTCTGTCTCTGTAATAATCTGCATACTCCCTGACACTGTCCTCATATTTCTTTACTGTTTCGAGTTCAGATTCAAGCTCACCGATAATCCTTGTAAGAGAAGATAAATTCTCAGACAGATTATTGACAATATCGAATTCCACATCAGTATTAAAGATACTGCAAAATGTCTTTTTGGCAATTGCTGCATCCGATACTGACTTAACATATGCAATAACTGAGGGAATAATTTCTTTTTTTGACATCTCTATTAGTGTGAGAGCTTCTATGTTGATTATCTTTGCATAGTTTTCGAGAAGGATTTCGCACCTGGAGTACATTTCTGTCTCTGTATATATTGCATGCTTTGTATAAAGCTCAATATTCTTTTTGTCAACAAGATGAGATATAGCCTCGGGTGTTGTCTTGTAATTCGAAAGACCTCTTTTTGATGCCTCTTCTACCCATTCTTCCGAGTAGTTATTTCCGTTAAATATTATTCTCTTATGATTTTTTACAGTATCGCGAATAATATTATGTATAGTAGTATCAAAATCCTTTGATGCTTCTAGCTCATCAGCAAAATTCTTAAGCTGTTCTGCTACTATTGTATTGAGCACAACATTTGGTTCCGCTACAGATGCGGATGAACCGAGCATTCTGAATTCGAATTTGTTGCCTGTAAATGCAAACGGCGATGTACGGTTGCGGTCAGTTTTGTCCTTAGTAAATGTAGGAATTACATGTGCACCGACTTCCATTTTTTCTTTTTTCTTTTCAAGATAAGCATCCTCATGCTCATATGCCTCAAGGATTTCTTCAAGATGTTCGCCGATAAACATTGATACAATTGCAGGAGGTGCCTCATGACCGCCAAGTCTATGGTCGTTTGCGGCACTTGCAATAGATATTCTCAAAAGGTCCTGATATTCATCTGCACCCTTTATAACAGCACACAGGAACAAGAGGAACTGCAGATTATCATAAGGTGTTTTGCCGGGCTTGAGAAGATTGATACCGTCATCGGTTGTAAGCGACCAGTTATTATGCTTTCCGCTTCCGTTTACACCGTCAAAAGGCTTTTCGTGAAGAAGGCATACAAGGTTATGCTTTGCTGCAATCTTCTTCATAAGCTCCATTGTAAGCTGATTGTGGTCAATTGCAATATTTGCAGTTGTATATACAGGTGCAAGCTCATGCTGAGCGGGTGCTGCTTCATTATGCTTGGTTTTGGCAAGCACACCCCTCTTCCAAAGCTCCTCATCAAGCTCCTTCATATATGCAGAAACCCTTGGCTTGATTTGACCGAAATAATGGTCTCCAAGCTCCTGACCTTTTGGAGGCTTTGAGCCGAAAAGTGTTCTTCCTGTAAATATCAAATCCTTGCGCATGTCATGGGTTTCCTTGTCAACAAGGAAGTATTCCTGCTCTGCACCGACAGTAGCAATAACCTTATTGGAATCAGTATTTCCAAAAAGTCTTAATATGCGAAGTGCCTGCTTTTCGATTGTCTCCATAGAACGAAGAAGCGGTGTTTTTTTATCAAGCGCTTCGCCCCCGTATGAGCAGAATGCTGTAGGAATACACAAAGAACCGTCCTTAATAAATGCATATGATGACGGATCCCATGCAGTATAACCCCTTGCTTCAAATGTAGCTCTCAGTCCTCCTGACGGAAAGCTGGAAGCATCAGGTTCTCCCTTGATAAGCTCTTTTCCGGAAAACTCCATAATAATCTGACCGTCAGATGCAGGTGATATAAAGCTGTCGTGCTTTTCTGCCGTAACCTCGGTCATGGGTTGAAACCAATGCGTAAAGTGTGTTGCACCCTTTTCTATTGCCCAATCCTTCATAGCTCCTGCCACAATATCGGCAGTTTCCAGAGACATAGGTTCTCCATGATCTATTGTCTCTCTTAATTTTTTGTATGTATCCTTTGGGAGCTTTTCTTTCATAACGGTATCGTTAAAAACAAGAGTACCGAACATCTCCGTAACATTGATCATGCAATCTTACCTCCGATATACAATATATTGCAATAAAGTCAGGATAATAACATAATGTTACGATCCGTATAAAGCCGAGTAATTTGTACTCATATCATTTATATGTCAAAGTGTCTTAAGATACTCCTTGACAAGTATTTCCAGAATTTCATCAGGCTCAATTTTGCTCATAAGATTTCTGGCATTATTGTAGCTTGTGATATATGTCGGGTCGCCCGACATAATATATGCTACTATTTGATTGACAGGATTGTAGCCCTTAACCTCAAGAGCCTCATAAACCGCCTTGATGATGTCATGTACCTTAGTTGCGCTGTCTGAAGGAACCTTAATTTTCAAAGTTTTGTCAAACTGTTCCATATTATACACCCTTCCTGAGCAAATTTATAATTATACTTTATCTAGTATACCACAAAATTTATCAATTTACAAGTCAATATTAACACAAAATTGAGACGGTCTAAAAAAGCCGCCTCAATTTTTTATTGATTATTTTCTACATTTTTCCTTTTTGCACTCGGCGCAATGCGGACAGCCTATACATTTATCACCGCGTTTTTTTGATTTATAAATATAAGCAGATGCAAAAAACAATATTATAATTATAACAAGTCCGATTATAACATTATCCATATATCAAACCTCATTATGCCTTTGCTGTCAATAATTGCCTTTTGTCAGAATGTTTGCATAGTGCCGTAACAATTCCTGCCATAGCGAGTACTGCTACAAAGCCCGGCACAAAGCCCATTCCTAATGTACCTTCCGTAATAAGTGTTCCAATATGATAAACCCAGAAACCAACTGTATACCCTACTCCAAGCTGAAAGGCAACAGCACCCAAGAGCCACTTTTTGCTTTTAAGTTCCGCATTCATGGCACCGATAGCCGCAAAGCAAGGGGGTGAAAATAGATTGAACATAAGATAGCCAAGTGCTGCTACCTTTGTTATTGCAAATACAGATGCAACCTCCGTTCCCGCACCCTCAATAAGTGCAAGCTCCTCTGTGTTTATAAGATTATCAAGTCCTACAAAGCATACCGCAAGCGTACCGACCACATTTTCTTTAGCAATAAATCCTGTTATTGCCGCTGCTGCAAGCTGCCACGAAAGCACTCCGACAACAGGAATAAGAAGATATGCAAACGGGTATGCAACAGAAGCAAGGATTGATGTTTCTGCACTTTCACTTACTGCAAAGCTCCAATCGAATGTTTGCATAATATGAACCAAGGTATTGCACAAAAGTATTATTGTTGCCGCCTTTACAATATATGCCCATCCTCTTGCACACATAGACACAAAAGCTCTTTTAAGGCTTGGAGCCTTGTATTCGGGAAGCTCCATTATGAAGAAGGATTTCCTTGCGTTATAACCTGTAATTTTGTTTATAATAAGTGC
>JAZSFO010000088.1:0-11190 GCA_045532255.1 Clostridia bacterium
CTTATGAATTTTGGGACAAAACATTGGGTACAAATCAAAGTAAAAATTCCGTAAAATCGACGGAATCAAATTTCCGCTGCTGTCCGTCGATTTTAGCGATGCCTCGCTCTGAGTGAGCGTGTCAGCGCGGCGGGATTTTTACTTTAGATTTGGGCCTAATGTTCCCAAAATTCATACCTAGTGTGATATGGGATATCGTATATAGGACGAAGCAATTGTATTTATTTCGTCTGCAAAATAAAAAACAACCCCACGGCATATGCACTATACACCGTGGGGTGAATTTTTGTGTTATTTCAAAAACCCGTATAATTCTTATCAAAATTTATTACGCAGTAATATTCTCTTCCTAAGCTTCTAAAAACCTCGCTCTGTATGAGCTTTGACATCTCTTTTTCCGTATGCTCAAAATCAAAGGGCAAAACCACATCGAATATAAGATTGGTATGGGTCTTTCCCACTACCATACGGAAGTCGTGCATTGTAAGCTCGGTGGAAATTTTTGATACTATTTCCAAGATACTTTCCCTTGTTTTGCGTACATTCTCATCATCGGTTATTACGGGGTCCATATGAATAATAAGTTCTATCCCCATTTCCTGATTGACTTCTCTCTCTATATTGTCAATAATATCGTGACTGTCCAGAATATCACCGTTTGCGTCTACCTCGGCATGAACCGATGCAAAGGTCTTGTTTGGTCCGTAGCTGTGTACGATTAGGTCATGTATACCTATTATTCCCTCGTAGCCCGTAACCTTGTCTGCGAGCTTTGTAACCATGTCTCTGTCGGGCACGCCTCCGAGTATCGGGTCAAGGGTTTCCTTTATCAGTTCTATTCCCGACTTTATGATAACAACAGACACAAAAAGTCCCGCATAGCCGTCAAGGCTGATTTTGAGTACATATGACAAGACTGCCGACAACAGAACTGCACCTGTAGAGAAAACATCATTGTAGCTGTCGCTTGATGCTGCCCTGAGTACAGGGGAATTTATCATAACCGAAAAGTCCTTGTAGGTTTTACCCATAATCAGCTTTACAGCGACAGATGCGGTGAGTATTACAAGAGAGAGTATACTCGCCCTTGTATATTCGGGGCCAAAAATTCTTCCCAAAGAGCTTTTGACAAGCTCATATCCTACAAAGAGTATCAAAAACGCAAGAATAAGTGTTGCCACATATTCTATCCTCTCATGTCCGTAGGGGTGATCCTTGTCTGCAGGCTTACCCGAAATCTTGAAGCATACAATTGTTACAATTGAAGAAAGGGCGTCAAAGAGGTTATTGAGGCTATCTGCGATTATTGATATACTGCCCGACAAAATTCCGATAAATGCCTTTATACCGCAAAGAAACACATTGCAGAAAATTCCGAAAAATCCTGCAAGTTTGCCTGTTTTTTCTCTTTTTTCTGCAGTTGTCAGCTTGCCCGAAACAAAAAGTCTAACTAATAATTCTGCCATACCTAAGTCTTCCTCTTACATATCCTTAATAAGATTTACATTCTTTGCAATATATTCATAACCCGAATAAATTGTGAAAGCAGTTGATATTGCCATTGTTATAAATCCAATAGCAGGATAACCGCAAATCTCGGCTTCCATAAAGCAGAATACCATTGTGCAAAGTATTGCAATCATCTGGATTACGGTCTTTATCTTGCCTGTCATAATTGCCGCCATAACAATGCCCTTGGATGCTGCAAGGGTTCTGAGACCTGTAACAATAAACTCTCTTGCTATTATTATAACTGCCATATATGCAGGTATCCAGTCAAGCTGAATGAAGCATATAAGTGCTGTCGAAACAAGAAGCTTATCTGCAAGCGGATCCATAAACTTGCCAAAATCGGTAATTAAGTTTCGTGAGCGGGCAATATGTCCGTCAACTCCGTCCGTAAAGGATGCTAAAGCAAATATCACCGCTCCCCAGATATAATAATATGGCATATTAAAGTTTGCACCGCACATGAGCACTATCATAAAAATCGGTATAAGACAAATTCTTGCAAGTGTAATTTTGTTTGGTAAATTCATTATATAACCTCTCCTGTCACATCATATTCATCGGCGTCTATAATCCTAACACTTACTATATCGCCTGCACTTAGCTCCCTCGTACTGTATATATACGCATTTCCGTCTACATCGGGGGTGTCCTGTGCACATCTGCCCACATAGCAGAATTCGGCCTCATCATATCCCTCGGCGATTGCCTGAGTGACCTTGCCAATCTTTGATTTCTGAAGACTATAGGATATATCCCTTTGAAGAGACATGATTTCCGAATATCTGTTATTTTTAATCTCTTCGTCTACTTGCATATCGTAATCACATGCAGGAGTTCCCTCCTCGCGTGAATATGTAAATACTCCGACTCTGTCCAAGGGGAACTCTTTTAGAAAGCTCTTAAGACATTCAAAATCCTCCTCGGTTTCCCCCGGGAAGCCGACTATAAGCGATGTCCTTATTACAAGTCCGTCTATCTTCTGTCGAAGGGTTTTTACAAGACTTTTTATTTTTTCCAGACGGCTTCTTCTGCCCATTCGCTTAAGAACATTGTCGCTTACATGTTGAAGCGGCATATCGATATATTTGACTATCTTGGGATTAGTGCTTATCTCATCCACAAGACCGTCTGTAATATTTTCGGGGTAGCAATACTGAAGCCTTATCCACTCTATGCCGTCTATCTCAGAGAGACTTCGAAGAAGCGGAGGAAGTGCGTCCTTTTCTCCCCTGTCTCTTCCATAGTATGCGGTGTCCTGTGCTATAAGTATAATTTCCTTTACACCGCTTTTGGCGAGTGCCTTTGCCTCGGCTATTATGCTCTCCTCGGGTCTTGACTTATACTTGCCCCTGAGCTTTGGTATTATACAGTATGTACAGTAGTTGTCGCATCCGTCTGCAATCTTTAAGTATGCAGTATAGTCGGGTGTTGTTCTCACTCTCGGCAGGTCATAGCTTACAATACTATTTGCATCGCCGACAATTGTGTTCTTACCTCCCGTTTGGTAAAACTCATCAATTGCCAAGGCTATGTTTTGATAATCTGCAGTTCCGAGCATTATATCAACCTCGGGCAGTTCCTTTTTTATATCCTCGCTGTATCTCTGTGCAAGGCATCCTGTTACTATAAGAAGCTCGCATTTGTCCTTCTTATATTCTGCCATATCGAGTATGGCTCCTATGGATTCCTCCTTGGCACTGTCAATAAATGCACAGGTGTTTACTACTATTACCTCAGCCTCATTGACATCGGCTGTGATTTCGTAGTTATCCTCTGTAAGTATGCCGAGCATGGTCTCTGTGTCGGTAAGATTTTTTGCACATCCGAGAGACACAAAACCAACCTTCTTTTTCATTGTATCATTCCTTACTTATCTTAATTGCTTCGTTAATTTCAGAATAGTCAAAGCCTCTTGACATAAAAAACCTCATGACTCTCTGCCTTGTCCGTGTGTCACTCATGTCCTCATCGGGATACTTAACCCGTATATATTCCGCTATTTCTTCCGCAGACGGAAGAGCAAATTCTGCCATGGCGTCCTCTATTATATTTCTGTCTACTCCCTTAAGCGACAACTCATATTCTATCTTTTTTCTTCCCCATAGTTTAGCTGAGGCACTTTCCAAAAATAAAAGCGTATAGGCATAGTCATCTATATAGCCCATATCCTCCATCTCCGCAATGACCTGAACTGCAACGGATATATCGTAATCTTCCTTAAGTTTAGCTTCAAGGTCATGGCGGGTTATATTTTTTCTCGAGAGTATATCGAGCGCCTTTGACCTCGCCTTGCCAAATTGTGACTCCATGATAAGATTTTCTGTCTCTCTCGGTGTGAGCACTCTTCCTGCCTTAATTCCCATTGACAGTGCATACACATCATCGAGTGAAAACAGAAAGCCGTCCTCGGAATACACATTGACCCTTTGGGGATTGTTCTTTTGCTGGGATACCTCTGTAATGAGGATATTATTCTTCATTTTCTGCGTTCTCTGTACGGGCGTTTATTCTTGCGGCTCTCTCTGCAGCAAGACGCTCCTTTTCTTTCTTTTCCTCAAAAATCTTATCCATAATCTTAATATAGATTTCGTCCATGAGGTCGGGGTTGTCCTTAAGGAATTCCTTTACTCTGTCTCTGCCCTGTCCTATTCTGTCGCCGTTATAGGAGTACCATGAACCGCCCTTCTGGATAACATCCATATCAACGGCAACATCTATGATGCTTCCCTCTCTGGATATTCCCTCACCGAACATAATATCAAATTCCGCTTCCTTAAACGGCGGTGCAACCTTATTTTTGACAACCTTTGCACGGGTTCTGTTTCCTATCACTGTGCTTCCGTCCTTGATTGCTTCTATTCTTCTTATATCAATTCTTACAGACGAATAGAATTTGAGTGCTCTTCCGCCTGTGGTAACCTCGGGATTGCCGTACATAACACCGACCTTTTCTCTGAGCTGGTTGATAAATATTGCAACTGTGTTTGACTTGTTGATTATGCTTGTAAGTTTACGAAGTGCCTGAGACATAAGTCTTGCATGAAGACCTACATGAGAGTCACCCATAATTCCTGCTATCTCTGCCTTGGGTACAAGTGCAGCAACGGAGTCTACAACTATTACATCAATAGCTCCGCTTCGCGCAAGTGCCTCGGCAATCTCTAATGCCTGCTCGCCTGTGTCGGGCTGAGAGACAATGAGTCTGTCAATATCTACACCGAGCTTCTGTGCATATATCGGGTCAAGTGCGTGCTCTGCGTCTATAAATGCCGCTTCGCCCCCTTGTCTCTGTGCCTCGGCTATTACCTGCAGGGCAACGGTGGTCTTACCTGAGGATTCGGGTCCGTAGATTTCTGTAATTCTTCCTCTGGGAAGTCCTCCTGCACCAAGAGCAATATCAAGGCTTAATGCTCCTGTGGATATGGTCTCTATCTGCTTTACGGGTGCATTTCCGAGACGCATTATAGAGCCTTCTCCGTATGTTTTTTCTATCTGGGCAAGTGCAGCATCAAGTGCCTCTGCCTTACCGCCGCTTTCTGCGGCACCTTTTATTGACATTTTTTCCTTTGCCATCTTTATCACCTCATTATAATATTTTCAAAGACAAGCTCCAATGCCCGAATAACCGTCTTGAGTCTTACCTCGTCTCTGTTACCGTCAAATAAATTTTTATATACTTTTGTTTCCGCCCCTTTTGATGCGACCGAAATATATACAAGTCCTACGGGTTTTTCGTTCGTTCCACCTCCGGGACCTGCTATTCCCGTTACAGCTACTCCAATATCTGCACCCGATACACTAAGTGCTCCCTCTGCCATCTCCTTTGCGGTCTCGGGGCTTACTGCACCGAATTTATTAAGTGTTTCGGTCTTTACCCCTATGAGCTTTGACTTAGCTTCATTGGCATAGGTAACAAAACCGTATCCAAAACAATCGCTTGAGCCGGGAACAGATGTAATTGCACCTGCTATCATACCTCCCGTACAGCTTTCTGCAGTTGTTACGGTCAGTGACCTCTCTTTAAGTGCTGTGCATAACTTCTTTGCGGTTTCGTGCATAATATCACACCTCTATGATTTCTGTGCCGTCTACGGCTTCATCAACCATCTTTTCCCATTCCAAAAGGTTCTGCGAAAGAACTACCTTTTCTATTTTCGGCTTGGTTGAGGGGTGCTTGGGCGTAAATACCGTACAGCAATCCTCATACGGAAGAATAGAAGTTTCAAAGGTATCTATTCTTCGGGAAATCTCCACGATTTCCTCCTTATCCATGCCGATAAGCGGACGGAACACGGGCATATCCACTGCATCGTCCGTAACCGCGAGTGCACTCATGGTCTGGCTCGCAACCTGACCTATGCTCTCGCCTGTAACGAGTGCCTGACATCCTCTCTTCTTTGCAATCTTCTGGGATATCTGCATCATAAACCGTCTCATAACAAGAGTAAGGTGCTCTTCGGGACACTTATCCCTTATTGCAAGCTGAATATCGGTAAAGGGAACAATATGAACCTTAAGTCCGCCTGTGTATCCGCCTATAATCTCTGCCAGCTTCATTACCTTGTCCTTGGCTCTCTCGCTTGTATAAGGGTAACTAAAGAAGTGTATTGCCTCAAGTGCCACACCTCGTTTTCCTATCATATATCCTGCAACGGGGCTGTCAATACCTCCCGAAAGTAAGAGAAGTGCCTTACCGTTAGTGCCTGTCGGCATACCGCCAATGCCCTTTTCTCTTCCTGTATGAACATAGCAGTATTCCTCTCGCATTTCTACATGAACGGTAACCTCGGGATTATGAACATCCACCTTGAGATTGTGGTATTTTGAAAGTATTCTTCCTCCAATCTCCATGCAGATTTCGGGAGATTTGAGCGAAAACTTCTTATCTGCTCTCTTGGCCTCCACCTTGAATGTAGATGCATTCTTAAGAACGCTGTCAAAGGTAGTTTGAATTTCATGAAATGCTCCGTCTATGGACTTTTCCGTTCTGTATGCTATAACTATGGAAACTATTCCAAATACCTTTTTAAGCTTGGCTACGATGGCATCTGTTTGGGTCTCATTATCTATAGGCTCGATATATATCGTTGCCTGTGCCTTGGTTATCTTAACTTCGCCCTCGTCCTTAATAGCACTTCGGATATTCCTAATAAGTGCATCTTCGAAAAGCGGTCTGTTATATCCTTTTAGTATTATTTCGCCGTATCTTACGAGTATCATTCTCTTCAATTTGTATTACTCCCTATCTCATTATTTTTCTAAGAAGCGGAACCTCTTTTTCGAGGACATCCAATGTATAATCTATTTCTTCTTCTGTATTGAACTCGCTAAAGCTAAATCTGAGTGCTCCATCCACTACACTATCCTTTATGCCCATTTCCTTTAGCACATAGCTTAATTTCTTTTTGGAATTACATGCAGAACCCGTAGAAACATATATGCCCTTAGTCTCAAGTATGTGAAGCAAAACCTCGGACTTAAGCCCCGGGAAAGATACACTTAGTATCGAATAAAGGCCGTCGTTTGGAGAATTTACGACTGCGTTTTCTATTCTCTTGCTAATCCCTGACATAAGTCTTTCTCTCAAGTAGGTTATATGCTCTTTGGTCTCCGTCATTCGTTTGCATCGTATCTGCGAAGCCATGGCAAAACCGCATATTCCCGGAAGATTTTCTGTGCCTGACCTTAGTCCGCCCTCCTGCTTGCCTCCGTGAAGGACAGGAAGTACCCTAACACCCTGCCGTACCCAAAGAGCACCCACACCCTTGGGTCCGTGTATCTTATGCGAGGATATACTCATAAGGTCAATGCCCATCTTAGATGGCTTAATATCCAATTTGCCGTAGGTCTGCACCGCATCAACATGAAAAAAGCATTTGCTGTGGTCAATTGCATTTGCTATTCCTTCTATCGGCATAATACTGCCCGTCTCATTATTGGCGTGCATTATGCTTACAAGGATAGTCTTATCATCTATATGTGATATTATATCATCGGCATCTACTATGCCGTTTTCGTCAACATCTGCATAATATACGCTAAAGCCCTGCTCTTCAAGATAGCGAAAGCTCTCAAGAACCGCCATATGCTCTGTCTTCTGTGTAATAATGCGGTTTCCTCTGCGTTTATACGCCATAGCCGTGCCTATTATGGCAAGGTTATCGCTCTCCGTTCCGCCTCCTGTGAATATTATCTCTGCGGAACTCACACCAAGGGTATCTGCTATAAGAGACCTTGCATTTTTCAGCTCATCCTCCGCCCTCTTGCCCATTGAATGAAGCGATGAGGGGTTGCCGTAGGACTCTTTAAGAATTCGGGTTATTTCCTCCACAACCTCGTCATAAGGCTTGGTTGTGGCACTATTATCAAGATATACTTCCATAATCATATACTACTCCAATTATAATTACTTATATTGTACTACAAACTGAAATTTTTTTCAAGTAATAAATGAGTTTTTTCCTATCCCCATAGAAAAAGGCGGTGTAAAAAACTGAGTTTTTTACACCGCCATAATAATCAATTGTGTTTAATTATACCATAACTGCAAACCTTTAACGGTTTGCTTCCTTATATGGTTCAATAAATACATATTTTCAAAAGCCTTTGGCTTTTGTACATTGATTGTATTTATTATTTAATGATTGAGGATACAACACCGGAACCTACTGTTCTACCACCCTCACGGATAGCGAATCTGAGGCCTTCTTCGATAGCGATAGGAGTGATGAGCTCAACTTCCATTGTTACGTTATCGCCGGGCATGCACATTTCTGTGCCCTCGGGAAGCTTAATAACGCCTGTAACGTCTGTTGTTCTGAAGAAGAACTGAGGTCTGTAGTTGTTGAAGAAAGGTGTATGACTACCAACTTCATCCTTAGTAAGAACGTAAACTTCGCCCTTGAACTGAGTATGGGGGTTGATAGAACCGATCTTTGCAAGAACCTGTCCTCTTTCGATTTCGTTTCTCTGAACACCTCTAAGAAGTGCACCAACGTTGTCACCAGCCTGAGCTTCGTCAAGCATCTTTCTGAACATTTCGAGACCTGTGATAACAACTTTTCTGGATTCGTCTGTGAGACCAACGATTTCTACTTCGTCACCAACCTTAGCGATACCTCTTTCTACTCTACCTGTAGCAACAGTACCACGGCCTGTGATGGAGAATACATCCTCTACGGGCATAAGGAAGGGCTTGTCAGCCATTCTGTCAGGTGTGGGGATGTAGCTGTCAACAGCAGCCATAAGCTCGTTTATGCAAGCATATTCTGCAGCGTTGGGGTCTTCGGAAGAAGATTCGAGCACGCCGAGAGCAGAACCCTTAACGATCGGAATATCGTCACCGGGGAACTCATATTCTGTGAGAAGGTCTCTGATTTCCATTTCAACGAGTTCGAGAAGCTCGGGATCGTCTACCTGGTCAACCTTGTTCATGAATACAACGATGTAGGGAACACCAACCTGACGAGCAAGAAGAATGTGCTCTCTTGTCTGGGGCATAGGACCGTCAGCAGAGGATACAACGAGGATAGCACCATCCATCTGAGCAGCACCTGTGATCATGTTCTTAACATAGTCAGCATGTCCGGGGCAGTCAACGTGTGCATAGTGTCTTGCCTCTGTTTCGTACTCAACGTGAGCAGTAGAAATTGTGATACCTCTTTCTCTCTCTTCGGGAGCCTTGTCGATCTGATCGTAAGCATTGAACTGTGCCTTACCCTGCATTGCAAGTACCTTTGTGATAGCAGCAGTAAGAGTGGTCTTACCGTGGTCAACGTGACCAACAGTACCGATATTAACGTGCGGTTTGGTTCTTTCGAATTTAGCCTTAGCCATTAGTATTTCCTCCTTAAATAAATAAATTATTATAATTATATTTTACAATTAAATTTAGGAAAAAGCAAGAATAATTTTTTATTATTCTGCCTTTGCTCTTGCACTGATGATTGTTTCCTGTACATTCTTGGGAACTTCACTGTAATGTGAAGGCTCCATTGTGTACTGACCACGGCCCTGTGTACCGGATCTTAAGTCTGTAGCATAACCAAACATTTCGGAAAGCGGAACATCAGCAGTTACCTGTGTAACACCGCCGGATCTAACTTCCTGTGACTTAACAAGACCGCGTCTTGAGCTGAGGTCACCGATTACAAATCCGAGGTAATCATCAGGAACAATTACATTAACAAGCATGATAGGTTCTTTGATAACGGGGTCTGCCTTCTTCATACCGTCCTTGAATGCCATAGAAGCGGCAATCTTAAACGCCATTTCGGAAGAGTCGACTTCGTGGTATGAACCGTCTGTAAGTGTAACCTTAACATCAACTACATTGTAGCCTGCGAGAATACCGTTCTGCATAGCACCCTGTATACCTGCATCAACAGCGGGAATGTATTCCTTGGGAATAGCACCGCCGACGATTGCATTGACAAACTCGTAGCCCTTACCTTCTTCGAGGGGTTCCATAGTCATCTTAACATGACCGTACTGACCCTTACCACCGGACTGACGAGCATATTTGTGGTCAACATTAACAGACTTTCTGATAGCTTCTCTGTAAGAAACCTGAGGCTTACCTACATTTGCTTCTACCTTGAATTCTCTAAGAAGTCTGTCAACTATGATTTCGAGATGAAGTTCACCCATACCAGCGATGATTGTCTGGCCTGTTTCTTCATCTGTGTATGTCTTGAATGTGGGATCCTCTTCTGCAAGTTTTGCAAGAGCTATACCCATCTTCTCCTGACCTGCCTTTGTCTTGGGCTCAATTGCAACCCTGATAACAGGCTCGGGGAATTCCATGGATTCAAGAATGATAGGATGCTTTTCGTCACAGAGAGTATCTCCTGTTGTTGTGTTCTTGAGACCAACAGCAGCTGCGATATCACCGGAATATACCTTTTCGATATCCTCTCTGGAGTTAGCGTGCATCTGGAGTATTCTTCCAAGTCTTTCCTTATTGTTTTTGCAAGCGTTAAGAACATAGGAGCCTGCATCAACTGTACCGGAGTACACTCTGAAGAAGCAGAGCTTACCAACGAAGGGGTCTGTTGCAATCTTGAATGCAAGAGCTGCAAAAGGCTCTTCATCGGAAGAAGGTCTTTCCTGCTCTTCTTCTGTACCGGGAACAATACCTTTGATGTTAGCAACATCCGTAGGTGCAGGCATGTACTCAATGATAGCATCGAGAAGAAGCTGTACACCCTTGTTTCTGTAAGAAGTACCGCAGAGCATGGGAACAATCTGGTTAGCGATTGTAGCCTTTCTGAGTGCCTTCTTGAGTTCTTCTACTGTGATTGAATCGGGGTCTTCAAAGAACTTTTCCATGATTTCGTCATCGGTTTCTGCGATGGCTTCTACCATTTTTGCTCTGTATTCCTGAGCCTTTTCGAGCATATCAGCGGGGATTTCTTCCTCACCATACTGCTCACCCTTTTCATCATAGTAAACTTCAGCCTTCATTGTCATAAGGTCGATTATACCCTTAAAGGTATCCTCTGCACCTATAGGAAGCTGAATCGGAACGCCGTTTGCATGGAGACGCTCATGAACCATGTTTTCTACATTGTAGAAGTCTGCGCCCATGATGTCCATCTTATTAACATATATCATTCTGGGAACCATGTAGTCATCTGCCTGTCTCCAAACAGTTTCGGACTGAGGTTCAACACCGCC
>JAZSFO010000094.1:0-2685 GCA_045532255.1 Clostridia bacterium
GATATAGCTTATGAGTTTGAAGAAGACGGCATGATGCTTGGAGGGTCATTTGGCACAAATCCGTATGCAATTGAAAGATATTTTAAAAAAGAAAAATATCATGTAGAAGTCCTGAAGGGCGAAGAAATAACCCAAAATAAAATTCCCGATGCAGATACGTATATTCTATCTTTTTGGAATACTGATGATGTTATGGATAAACTTCATACAATATCTGTAAGAAAGGAAAAACAAAACAACTATATATTTTATAATAATGATACAAGAAAAGAAGAAGAGGTGCCTTATGCTTCAATACCAAAGAGAATCAAGGATTTAGGTTATCAACCAATAATATTGCAGTGCATATCAAAGAAAAGGAGGTAAATTCATGGTAAAGAAACTTATAATAATATTTTCTTCAATCTTTTTGCTGAGTGGTTGCTTTGCGCGTATGGAACTAAGACCTCAGACAAATCCCGAAGAAATATGGGTATGCAAAGAAATAGAAGATACTTATTTTTATTGGGATGAAGATTCAGATTACTTTATCGGTATAATAAGCTATGATGAGAATTCAAAAGAATTTGTGCTTAGGGAAAACTCGGGATTGGTAGTTGAATTCCTTCCTTCTTCAGTCAAAGAAAGTGGATATACTTCCATGGATGATAGTTTTCTCAGAGGACGAGCTGATTATCAGAAGAATATCATGCCTGTAGAAATTATAGAAGATAAGCTTAATATATTAAAAGGAGAAATTGATACGCTTACTTTTACGCCGCAAAATAAGAAAGAATACTTTGAAAATAAAGAAACAAACTGATAAAAATTTTACCCCACGGCAGTGATATGCACCCCAAAAGTTAGACACTTTTGGAGGTGCATATCACTGCCGTGGGGATATTTTTATACTATTTCAAACTCAATATCATTCTTTTCGTTAGTTTCCATTTTGGATATGGATATTTCGTAGGCGGTTTTTGTCACGGTTTCTGTTTCGCTTATTTTTTTCTGGTAGTCGCGGCTTTGTATTCTTCCGTGAATTCGTATATTTTCTCCTACCTCAAGATTTCCTGCAAACCTTGCATTTCGTCCCCATGCAATACATGGAATGTAGTCGGATTTATTGTATGCACGGTTTACCGCAATGAGAAGGTCTGTAATCTCTCTGCCAAAAGGAGTTGTGCGGTAAACAGGCTTTTTGCAAAGAAAACCGTTGAGGAAGATATTGTTTGGATTTTTGAAGCTCGCCTCGGGGGGATTTGGCTCGATATCTCTTGCAAATACAGTAAGCATAAGCTTGTTGCCGTTTTCGGTATAGTTGTTGTATGAACGGAACTGACCCTTGACCGTAACGCTGTCTCCGACCGAGAGAGCCGCATCGCCCAGCAGTCTTTCCGATATAGTTACATTTATGAGGTCTGAAATATCACTCAGTCTCATAACCCTTATTACAAATGAATAAAAACCCTCGCCATAAACCTCATGGTTGAATTTGAGTTCGGTTTCCACCGTACCCGTAAGCTCAACCTCGTTGTTTAATATGTTATCTGTTGTCATTATAAAGCACGCCCTTCCGAATATATGTTGCAGACTAAACTGCTATATAATAGTTATATTCATAGTAAGGTGAAATTATAACCTAAAATGTAAATCTTTTGTAAAAAAATTAACAATTCAATTGATAATTTCACTTTATAAGAGTATAATTACAGATAGTGTTGTCCGGGAGGTAATTTAAGTGAAAAGATATTTTAAGTATGTAAAACCGCATATTATATTTTTTATATTAGGTCCCATAATGATGCTCACCGAGGTTGCGGGCGATGTTATTATGCCAAGGCTCATGAGCTATATTATCAATGAGGGTGTCAAGGAACTAAGAAGCATGACATATATTGCCCAGATGGGTGTAAGAATGGTAGGTCTTGCTCTCGTGATGCTTACAGGAGGTGTGCTGGGCAACTTCTTTGCTGCAAAGGCATCAATCGGCTTTGCCGCAGATTTGAGGCTTGATGTGTTTTCAAAGGTACAGACCTTTTCTTTCAAGAATATAGACAGCTTCAGCACAGGCTCTCTTGTAACAAGGCTGACAAATGATATTACGCAGATGCAAAATGTATTGCGTATGGCGCTTGTTATGCTTTTGCGTTCCCCCGGTATGCTTATAGGTGCATTTATCATGGCGGTGAGGATAAATGCCCGTCTTGCCATGATTATAGCAATAGTTACACCTATACTTGCACTTGGAATATATATTATTATGTCAAAGGCACTTCCGAGATTTAATATAATGCAGAAGAAGCTCGACAGTCTCAACACAGGCATACAGGAGAACCTTACAAATATCCGTGTTGTCAAGTCCTTTGTAAGACTTGATTATGAGGAAGAAAAGTTTGCCCAAGCCAACGAAGACCTTCGTGACAACAGTATCCGTGCCATGCGTATTATGATATACACAATGCCACTTATGACACTTATTATGAATATCACCACACTTTCGGTAGTATGGTTTGGGGGCGGATTTGTAATAAAAGGCGGTATGCTTGTAGGCGACCTTATTGCATTTACCACATACATAACACAGATACTTATGTCTCTTATGATGCTTTCTATGATAATACTTCATGCCCCAAGAGCACTTGCGCCGTCAAGGCGAATTGCAGAGGTTCTGGATACTAAGTCCGATATAGACGATGCCGATGC
>JAZSFO010000085.1:0-8413 GCA_045532255.1 Clostridia bacterium
CTCGCAGTAATCATTTTCCGCATAACCGCCAACACTTGTTTTTGAGCCGCCGCTTATTTGTGAAACACCAAGGTGGAGAACCTTTCTTCTGCATTCCTCGCTTTCTCTTGTGGAGATAATCATACCTGTGTATGGAACTGCAATTCTTATGCAGGCAACAAGTTTTGCAAATATTTCGTCGTTAATGCCGTCTTTAAAATCATCAGCATTGATATCTTCTGCAGAACGAATTCTTGGTACGCTTATAGTGTGAGGTCCAACACCAAAGACTTCTTCCAAATGCTCCGCGTGCATTAAAAGACCTGCAAATTCATAGCGGTAAAGGGAAAGACCAAATAAAACGCCAAGACCCACATCGTCAATACCGCCCTCCATAGCTCTGTCCATAGCTTCTGTGTGGTAGTCATAGTCATGCTTGGGGCCTGTGGGATGAAGCTCAAGATAGCTTTCCTTATGATATGTTTCCTGAAACAGAATATATGTTCCTATTCCTGCATCCTTGAGCTTTCTGTAATTTTCTACCGTTGTAGCGGCAATATTTACATTTACTCTTCGGATTGCACCGTTTTTGTGATTGACAGAATATATTGTCTTTATACATTCCAGTATATATTCAATGGGGTTGTTGACGGGGTCTTCGCCCGCTTCGATTGCAAGTCTTTTGTGACCCATATCCTGAAGTGCAATAACCTCATTTCTTACCTCTTCCTGCGTGAGCTTCTTCCTTGCAATATGCTTGTTTTTGAGATGATACGGACAGTAAACACATCCGTTTACGCAGTAGTTGGAGAGGTATAGGGGAGCAAACATTACTATGCGGTTGCCGTAGAACGAAAGCTTGATTTCCTCTGCGAGACTGATAATTTCATCAACCTTTTCGGGTATGTCACATGCCAGAAGAACAGCTGCCTCTCTGTGTGTAAGACCCTCACATACAATGCCCTCGGATGTCTTTTTGGGTTTTGCTTTGGCGAGGATAGAGTCTATAAGTGCTATGTTGTCTTTGTTTTGTTCTGCATATTCTATTGTAGCGAGAATTTCTTCATTGTTGATAAATTCCTCCGCTTTCAATGATTTTGGGTTATAAACTGCCATTTTGGTCATTCCTTTCTGTGTCCGGATAGTCGCCCCGCTCTGCAGAAATCTCTGCATCAAGTAAGGCAAATTGTTTTTTTAGTTCTTCTAGGTACAGGGCGGATTCCGTTCCGTCGTATGCCTTGTTGTCGTATAGTGTGTAGTTCTTCTTTGCATTCTCGGGCGAGAGATTGGGCATCACTACATTTGCTCCGCATTTAATTGCCATTTGTCTGCCGTTTTCAGAAAGCGTTGCAAGTGCAGTTGTGGCAGGGAGAAGAATTTTTGGATGCATCAGCCGTATTATCGCCAGCAGATAACAGGTAAGAAGAACAGACCCAGCCTCTCTTTTGGCAAAATCGGTGTCCCTGTGTGGAATAAAAGGTCCCACACCGCACATTTCGGGCTTAAAGGTTTCGATAAACTTAAGGTCTTTGGCTATTGTTTCGCTTGTCTGATACGGAGACCCTACCATAAAACCGCATCCTGTCTGAAAGCCGATTTCCTTGAGAACCTTAAGACATTCCATTCTGTTATCAAAGCTCATTGAGTCGGGATGAAGCATTTTGTAGTGAGTTTCATCTGCGGTCTCGTGACGCAGAAGATACCTGTCTGCACCTGCATCATAAAGCCTTTGATAGCTTTGACGGCTTCTCTCTCCCATGGAGAGAGTTAGCGCACAGTCAGGAAATTCACTTTTTATCTTAGTTATTATACCGCATAGCATATCGTCGTCAAAACACATGTCCTCTCCGCCCTGAAGCACAAAGGTGCGAAAGCCCAGAGGATAACCCTCTCTGCAACAGGAGAGTATCTGTTCCTCGCCAAGACGGTATCTCTTGCAGTTTGGGTTTGAGGCTCTTATACCGCAGTACAGACAATCGTTTTTGCATATATTGGATATTTCTATAAGTCCTCTTATGAATATGCGGTTATCATATACGGCTTTTTTTGTTTCGAGTGCTTTTGGGGCAATGTATTTAAGAAGCTCTTCATCAAAGCTCTCTGCAAGGTACTTATATTCCTCGGTTTCAAGACTGTGCTCTATGGATATCTTATCTATGAGCTGTATGGCTTTTTTATTCATGGCAAATCACATTTGAGTATGCGGTTTTGACGCTTATTCCATCGAGGGCACCGATCTTGCCCGAAAGGGCGGATATTACATCCTGAGGGGCATCTATTGCAATACTCATTATACTTATGTTGTGCTTCCTGTAGGGAATTCCCATTCTGCCTATAATGTACTGGGCGTGTGTATGAAGAAGCTCATTAAGAGCACTCACCGAGTCGGTGTTTTCTACAATTATGCCCATTACTGCAACTCTGGTTTCCATAATATAACCTCCAAAAAAATTGCCGCAACACAAAAAAGGCTGCGGCAAATTACGAATTTGTATTTGTTCGCCTTTCAGTCAGTTGGGCAGAAAAATATATCTGCCGTGTCTTTGTGTCAGGTTACTGTTTATTATACAATATGGCTGTAAAATTGTCAAATAATTTTGTTTTGTTAGCTGATGCAAAATGCCGCAAAACTTGCAAAAATATTTGCGTCTAAATCGATAGGTGATTTTAATGCAGGAGATGTCGAATGGTGTCGAAAATAAATATGTTGACAATATCCTACAATTTGTATATAATATAAATTGTAGGATATATTTATTGTATAAATAATAGGAGGTAATTATGAATATAAATACTGAAACAATTACAACAATGACAGAAGCAAATCAAAATTTTTCAAAAGTTGCAAAGGTGGCAGAAAATAATGGTCAGGCGGTTATATTTAAAAATAATAAACCTAAATTTTTACTGATAGATGTTGATTCAAATACTTATTTTGATATTACTGATGATGAAAAAATTGATGTTGCGGCAAAAAGAATTATGAATCGTTTTAAGCCTGCGTTTGAGGAGCTGGCAAAATGATAAAATTAACTAAAGAAAAGGTTTTACTCATGCATCAACTGATTGCCGAAGAAACAGGCGGCGGTGTCGGTGTTCGAGATGTTGGCCTTTTGGAAAGTGCACTTAATAATGCATACGCCACCTTCGGTGGAGATGAACTTTATAAAACAAAAGAAGAGAAAGCGGCATGTCTTGGATTTTCCCTTATATCAAATCACGCCTTTGTGGATGGTAATAAGAGAATAGGTGTATATGTTATGCTCACATTTCTGGAAGCGGAAGGTATAAAGATGAACTGTACTAATTCAGATGTTGTAGATTTTGGTCTGTCTGTTGCATCGGGCGAGATGAAATATGATGAAATTTTAAATTGGATAAACAAGTTCAAAAAATAATTTTTTTCCTGACTTGACACGAGTCAGTGTTGAAGATGATAACGCCTGAAAACATTAAAAATGAGGAAAATAATAATGAAGAAAGTAAAAAAAATATCGTCATCGCAAATAATTATGCTCTGCTTTTTTTTGGTAATTATGTCAGGAAGTATTCTTTTGAGCATGCCTGTAAGCTCAGTTACTGGCAAAGCAGTGAAGTATATTGATGCACTATTTACAGCTACAACAGCGACATGCGTTACCGGGCTTGTGACTTTGCCAACTGTAACAACTTGGAGCGTTTTTGGACAAGTTGTTATTCTTGTATTGATTCAGATCGGCGGTATGGGAGTTATAACTGTTATTACCGCGTTAATGTTGCTTATTAAAAAGAAGTTTGGAATTGAAGACAGAATTTTAATTGGAGATTCATTTAATCTTAATTCACTTGAGGGAGTTGTAAAACTTGTAAAAAAAGTTATAAAATATACTCTTATAATTGAAATTGCCGGAGCTTTAATGTATATGACTGTCTTTGTGCCGGAATTTGGCATAAAAGGCATATGGATATCTGTTTTTACATCAGTATCTGCATTTTGTAATGCAGGAATAGATATTATAGCAGAAAACAGTCTTTGTAATTATGCCTTAAATCCAATTATAAATATAACTACAATGATGTTGATTGTCTTAGGCGGTATAGGTTTTATTGTGTTGCTGGATTTTGGCAAAATGATTAAAAACAAAAAAAGAAGACACTTAAAATTTTTGAGTCTTCACAGTAAAATTGCACTTACTGTAACTTTGTTTTTAATAATTACAGGTGCAACCGTGTTTTTTGCTTTTGAGTATAATAATCCAAAATCTATCGGAAATTACTCGTTGTGTGAAAAAATAATGAGTTCACTTTTTCAGTCTGTAACAACAAGGACTGCGGGATTTGCAACCATACCTCAGGAGAATTTTACTGATGCATCTATGCTTGTGTCAATGCTTCTGATGTTTATTGGAGGGTCGCCTGCGGGTACTGCCGGAGGAATAAAAACAGTTACATTTTTTGTACTTATAATCAGTGCATTTTCTGTTATAAAAAATAAAAGGACCGTTGATATTTTTAACAGACAGCTTTCTGTAGAAGCAATTAAGAAGTCGGTAGCTGTGTTTACAACCTCGTTTTGTATTGTTATAGTTTCTGCTGTACTGTTGCTGGTGTTTGGGGAAGGTAGTTTTCTTGATGTAATGTATGAAACAGTAAGTGCAACAGCAACAGTGGGTCTTACCAGAAATTTTACTGAAACATTGAACCTTATTGGAAAAATCGTTATCATTTTTACAATGTATTTTGGAAGAATCGGTCCATTATCATTGGCACTTGCATTTGGTATAAATAAAAAAAATGAAAATATAATAACAAATCCCCTTGAGGGAATAAGTGTAGGGTAAAGGAGTTTAAATTATGGGTATTAATAAGAGTTATGCAGTCTTTGGACTCGGAAGATATGGAAGGGCTGTTGTAAGTGAACTGTTAAATAACGGAGCTGAGGTGTTGGCAGTAGATTATAATAGCAGAGTAGTGGATGAATTGGCTGGTGAAATACCAATTTGCAAATGCGCTGATATAACAGAACTGTCAGTAATAAAGCAACTGGGAATACCTAATGTGGATGTTGTTATTATTTCAATGGCGAAAAGCTTTGAAGCCACAGTAATGGCAACTATGCTTTGTAAAGAAGCAGGAGTAAAAAAGGTAATAGCCAAGTGTTCAAATGAAGATCATTATAAAATTCTTAAGAAAGTTGGAGCGGATGAGGTCGTTTTCCCTGAATATGAATCGGGAATTCGTCTTGCTAAAAACATTTTAAGTTCAGGGTTTATTGATATTGTTGATATATCTGATAACATTTCAGTTTTAGAGCTGGATGTTAAACCGGAGTGGGATGGAAAGAACCTTAGAGAACTTGACTTAAGAAGAAAATACAATCTTAATGTTATAGCATTAAAGGAAAACGGGAATATAGATATTGCTGTAAATCCGGATTTAGTTCTCAATAATAATATGAAAATGATAGTGATTGCTAATCAAAAAGAAATTAATCGTATTAAATAGTTTGCCGATTTATAATATTTACATATACTATCGGGAGCGAGAAAATCCAGTATTCTCGCGGGTTCTAAAGGAAAGTGATTAAGGAAAATCAGTGAAAAATTAAGGCTAAAAATAGTAGGTCCTATTATTCAATGTTCGCCTGACTTGACATGAACCATGCGTTGCTTATGCAACGCAGCGATATAAATTCTATCGAATTCTCGATATGTCTTACAGACTCGATATGTTGCTAATGCGACGAGAATGCATATCGAGTTTGTGCGAAGCGAAAACATATCGATTTTACGAAAGTAGAAATATAGAGCAAACTTTAGTATGCATATCGCCGAAAGTCTGCATCTAAACCTTATGTGTCGCAATTAGAAAAAAAGACTGGCATCCACATTATACAGTCTTTATAAGCTAATCCCCAATAGCTTAATATACAGAAGAAATTACACCGCAAGCAATTTTTATGCCCGAATTACCTGACGGCTGAGTTGTAAAGTCATCAGGTGCGGAGTGGATTATAACAGTTTTGCCTATTATTTCTTCGGGAGAAAATCTGTTTGTCAAAAATGCAGAAAAACCAAAACCGTTAACACCAAATATAGGCGGAAAATCGCCTGCGTGGTAGGGATGATCGCAATTATTGGGGTTATAGTGTGTCATAGCATCTGCAAATGGATCGGTGCTGTTGCCTGTGCAACTGCCTCCGCTGTGGATGTGAACTGCAAATATTGGCTTTTTACAAATGTCATCTGATACAGGTAACCCATTTATTTGAATATAAACCAGTACACTTGCATGTGCTTTATAAAAGTAGACAATGCCGTTAATGCTCGGGTAGTCAATGCTTCCTTTTATCTTTGCAAACGCATAAGGACGATTTTTGATATTTAGTATAGAATTATTTGTCATATTTACCACCTATAAAATCTTTTTTTATTCATAATATGTTCTTTTAGACACAATTGTTATTTTCAGTTCTGATTTTACAAGATTAAATAATTGCTCTATGTGTTGATTTTGTCGTAAATTTGTGATATCCTTAATTTAATACATTCACACAAAGTTCGGTTATGCTGTAAAGGCCTATCGGCAAGGCATAATTGGTGGAAAGGGAATGGGGTGAGAATCCCCTGCGGTTACTGTCGGTGTGTGCATCGAATGTTTTTGTGTCCGTCAGCGAAAGCTGGTCATTGGGAAACTGAGAAGGCAGGATACAAAAATGCAGACCTTTGGGTCTATATGGTGTAAGTCACAAGACCTGCTTTGATGTTATCTCGTTATGGGTAGCGTTTTTGTTTGTGCAAACAAATTGTGATCTATCGCAGAAAAACTCAGCTGTGGTAATTTTTCAAAAAGAAAAATTACCACAGCTTTTTTGTTGACTAATAACAAAGGAAAGGAATTTCAATATGAGTGAATTTAAAACATACCATCCGATTGTAAATTTCGTTTACTTTGTATTTGTAATCGGGTTCAGTTGCTTTTTTATGCATCCGTTGTGCCTCGGCATATCGCTTATATGCGGTTTTACATATTCCGTTATGCTGAGGGGAAGAAAGGCAATTAAATCAAACTTAATATATATGCTTCCGTCTCTCTTGATGATGGCACTTATAAACCCTGCCTTTAATCACGACGGCGTTACCATTATAGGTTATCTTCCGAGTGGAAATCCCCTTACGCTGGAATCAATAGTTTACGGACTTTGTACGGCAACTATGATAGTAAGTGTTATCTGCCATTTCTCCTGCTACAACGAGATTATGACAACTGACAAATTTATTTATCTGTTCGGAAAAATTATTCCGAGTATGTCGCTCATAATCTCCATGACACTTCGCTTTGTACCGAGGCTTGCTTCTCAGCTTAAAGTCGTAACAAATGCACAACGCCAGATGGGGCGTGATGTAAATAGCGGAAGTATCATAAACCGCGCAAAACATGGACTTAGTATACTGTCAATTATGACAACCTGGTCACTCGAAAATGCCATTGATACGGCAGACAGTATGAAGTCCCGCGGGTATGGAATAAAGGGCAGAACGGCATTTTCTGTGTTTGCATTTGACAAACGGGATAAAAAAGCACTTGCTTGTATTATGCTTTTGGGGATATATACATTAGTCGGAAATTTAACGGGCGGAATGTATTTCAGCTATTTTCCGTCTATGAAATCAGCAGATGTTTCTGTATACGGTGTAAGCGTGTTTTTGGCATATTTACTCCTTTGCACATGTCCGATAATAATTGAAATTTGGGAGGTGATAAGATGGAAAGCTTTAAGGTCGAAAATATGAGTTTTACTTATCCAAGCAGAACGGAAAATACACTTACAGATATAAATTTTACGGTTAATCAGGGTGAATTTGTTCTTCTCTGCGGTAGGTCGGGATGCGGAAAAACAACTCTTTTAAGGCTGTTAAAGTCATCATTATCACCTTTTGGAAAGATAAGCGGAAACATATATTTTAACGGCAGAGAACTGTCCTCATACGATGTCAGAAATCAGGCATCGGCTATTGGCTTTGTAATGCAAAATCCCAACAATCAGCTTGTAACAGACAAGGTGTGGCATGAGCTTGCTTTCGGTCTGGAAAGCTTGGGGATTAAACAAAACGAAATCAGGACAAGAGTCTCGGAAATGGCATCATTCTTCGGCTTGCAATCATGGTTTTACAAAAATGTGTCCGAGCTTTCGGGAGGTCAGAAGCAACTTTTGAACCTCGCATCTGTAATGGTAATGCAACCGTCAGTTTTGATACTTGACGAACCCACAAGCCAGCTTGATCCGATTGCCTCGGCAGAATTTTTGAAAGCTCTCGAAAAAATCAACCGTGAGCTTGGGGTGACGGTTATTATCACCGAGCATCGTCTGGAGGAGGCCTTTCCGATGGCAGACAGAGTTATCGTTATGGATAAGGGCAGGATTATTGCAGACGAATGTCCCGTTGAGGTCGGC
>JAZSFO010000038.1:0-7057 GCA_045532255.1 Clostridia bacterium
CCATACAGGAAGTATCGGAAACTCAGCTTAGGCATTTCTTCAATAGCTGTCTTGATTACTCACAATCCAATATAAATAAGATTTACGGTCTTTTATCAATTACACTTAAAGAAGCATGTCGCAGAAGAATAACAGCAGAGAACCCCATGCAGTATATTAAAAAACCAAAATCTCGAAAGTCAACTGCAAAGGTAAGAGCCTTAACCAAGGACGAACAAAGGAGACTCATCTATATTCTGCAAACAGAGGATATAAGCTATAGCCGTCAAATGCTTTTGTCTCTTGCTCTGGGATTACGCATGGGAGAGATAAATGCTCTGCATACTGACGATGTGAATTTTGATTTTAACAGACTTACTGTTCGCAGAACTATATCCCGTGGGGAAAGGGGAGAGCCGATGCTAAATAGAACTCCTAAAACCTCTGCAGGTATAAGAACTCTTGCAATGACTAAATCTGTAAGAGAACTTATAAAGGATTGTATGAAATTCAAAGAAAGAGGACTTATATTTACACACAATGGAAAAATGATTACTACATCTCAAGTTAATTGCCAATTCCAAAGAATTATAAAAAAATACGATATTCTTGACAAAAGTGTAACAGATGGCAAAATAAATCTTCATTCTCTGCGTCATACTTTCGGTACAAGATGTGCAGAAGCTGGTATGCCTCCCAAGGTTCTGCAGGAGATAATGGGGCATACAGATATTAAAGTTACAATGAACACATACTTTTATGCTACAAAGGACTATATACACGATAATCTTATAAAGACAGATGCGGTTCTCGAAGATGAAGGCTTAACTATTGCTCCTGTAAATAACAAGGAAAATATCATGCAAAAACAAGCTTGAGGGTGTTTGAAATAATTTCATAGGCAACACTTAGGCAACAATAAAAAAATAAAAGGTGCATAAATACTGGGGTTGCGAGTTGTTAAATCCTGTCATCCCGACCAAACAAAAAAAGCTCCTTTTGGGGCTTTTTTTGTTTGAGCGAAAGGACAGATTGAGGAGCTGTGGTGACGCGAAAGCGTCTTCCGCAGGCGCCCCGAACGAAGAGAGGAAGTACTCGTAGGGGTATTCGAATCCTTACATAGTTTTATATAAATATTGACAACTAAATCATTATAGACTATAATGTAAACATAAGGGAGTAGTCGGCATGTAAATGTGCGATGGTGCCAACATCATGAAAGTTTGTTGTTTGCGGTGACGGATTTTCTGGCTTCATCTTAAATGGCGAGACTTATCTGCTAAAAGCGGATGAGTTTTGCCTTTTTGTTTTCAGTACATAAATTATATAATATAATAATATGTGTAAAACTATAATCTGTGAAAGGTGGTATATCAATTGAAATTTTTTAGTCAAACAAAAAGCTCAGTTTTAGAAATTCTTAATACCGATGAAAAAAGAGGTTTAAGTCAAAGTAAAGCAGATGAGCTTATGGAAAAGCATGGTCCTAACAAATTAAAGGAAAAGAAAAAGAAAACTAATTTTCAGCGTTTTCTTGATCAATTTAAGGATGTAATGATTTTAATTTTGCTTGCTGCTGCCGCGGTATCCTTTGTGATTGCTATTGCAGAGAAAAATCCAAAAGAATTTTTTGAGCCTGTACTGATTTTGGTCATTGTACTTCTTAATGCAGTAATGGGGGTTATGCAGGAAAGCAAGGCCGAAAAAGCGCTTGATGCTCTTAAGGGCATGTCGGCGCTTCACGCAAGGGTTATCCGTGACGGTGAAGAAAAAATTATAGTTGCAAGCGAGCTTGTACCGGGCGATATTATCTGCCTTGAAGCAGGCGACTTTATCCCGGCAGATGCAAGGCTTTTGCGCAGTGTCAGTTTGAAAAGCGAAGAATCGGCACTTACGGGCGAATCTGTTCCGTCAGAAAAAGATGCTGAAGCAGATATAAAGGAAAACGCACCCCTTGGTGACAGAAGTAACATGGTGTTTTCGGGATGTTCTGTTACTTACGGAACAGCAACAGCTGTTGTTACTGCAACAGGAATGGACACAGAAATGGGTAAGATTGCAAATCTTTTGGATAACGAAGCAGAAGGACAGACACCTTTGCAACAAAAACTAGCACAGCTTGGCAAATATCTGGGCATCTTAGCCTTGGCCGCTTGCGGAGTTATATTTGCAGTAGGTCTTGCAAACGGTATTCCTGTCATGGAAATCTTTATGACAGCGGTATCGCTGGCTGTATCTGCCATTCCTGAAGGCTTGCCTGCTATTGTTACTATTGTGCTTTCAATCGGTGTGCAGAGAATGGTTGAACGTAATGCACTTATCCGCAGACTTCCGGCAGTTGAAACCTTGGGCAGTGCTTCTATTATATGTTCCGACAAGACGGGTACTCTTACGCAAAACAGAATGACTTTGGTAAAAGCATATTTTGACGGAAAGGAAGCAGTCGAAGATATCTCGGATAATTGCAGTGACGAAATTAAAAAACTGCTTAAGTACGGAACGCTTTGCTGTGACGGCTCGGTAGTATTTCACGGCAAGGAAGAACAGCATATCGGCGACCCGACCGAGACTGCGATTGTTCTTGCAGCACATAAAAACGGTATGCCGAAAGATGAATTGGCAAAGGCATATCCGCGTCTTGGCGAACTGCCTTTTGACTCTGATAGAAAACTCATGACAACCATAAATAAAATCGAAGGCAGGAATATTGTAATTGTAAAGGGCGCTTTTGATGTTATGGCAGACCGCTGTGTTTCCGGAGATTTGAAAACAGCAAAAATTATTACAGACCAAATGAGTGAGAATGCCCTCCGTGTACTTGCAGTCGGATATAAAGAAATTGATACCGTTCCCCGAGTTCCCACATCAGAAGAACTGGAAAACGGACTTACCTTTATGGGACTCGTTGGAATGATAGACCCTCCGAGACCGGAAGCAAAGGCAGCAGTTGAAACCTGCCGAAAAGCAGGGATCAAGCCTGTTATGATAACAGGTGACCATGTTGTAACAGCCTCTGCAATAGCAAGAGAGCTTGGCATTTTGGAGGACGGAGATAAGGCAATTACAGGTGCGGAGCTGGATGCAATGACAGACAGCGAATTTGATAATGTAATCGAAAGTATCTCCGTTTATGCGCGTGTATCGCCCGAAAACAAAATCCGTATTGTCAAGGCTTGGCAGAGAAAAGGTCAGGTTGTATCCATGACGGGTGACGGCGTAAATGATGCTCCTGCGCTGAAAGCCGCCGACATTGGCTGTGCTATGGGTATAACAGGTACAGATGTTGCAAAGGGCGCCGCAGATATGACCCTTACTGATGATAACTTTGCAACCATTGTCGAAGCAGTTCGTGAGGGACGGGGAATTTATGCAAATATAAAAAAGGTTGTAGGATTTTTGCTTGGTACTAATATAGGTGAAGTTATAACAGTATTTGCAGCAATGCTCTTATGGCACAAAACACCGCTTTTGTCAATGCAGCTTTTGTGGATAAATCTTGTTACAGACTCTCTGCCGGCAATCGCTCTTGGTATGGAAGCGGTAGAAGCTGATGTAATGGACAAAAAACCAAAACCAAAGGATGAGGGTATATTTGCTCATGGTTTTGGCATTCGTGTGGTTTTGCAAGGATTTATGTTCGCAATTTTAACTCTTATTGCCTTCAAGATTGGAGAAAGTGAAGCGGGCATGCTTGCAGGAGGGCAGACGATGGCATTTACAGTGCTTTCGCTCACTCAGGTTGTACAGGCGTTTAATATGCGCAGCGAACATTCCATTTTCAAAATCGGCGTGTTTTCTAACAAAAAACTTAGCGGCGCTGCATTGATTTCTGCACTTTTAGTTGTACTTGTATTGTTTACGCCAATCAGAGTTGCATTCGGACTTATAGAGCTTCCTGCAAAACTTTATGTTATTGCTTTGGGACTTATATTTGTTCCTGCTGTTGTAATGGAATTGTCAAAAGCATTAGGACTTATAAAGCGTCCGAACCGTTAATTTTATAAATTTATATTGATAAGCAGAAGGTCATATAAGAGAATGTCTCTTTAATCATTTATATCATTGATTAAAGAGACATCCCTTTGTCTCGCAGATTGCTTGAGTGATAAAATAATTTGACACAATCTGACTTTTGTGATAAAATACCATTCGTAGCAAGAGAAACGGCGGCGGTTGTTTCCGACACCTACCGAGAGGGGGTGTTAGTGTGGAAGAAATAATTTCTTTTACTTTATTAGTAATGATAATTATCCTTTACATAAAGAAATAACCGCCTACTCTGCCAAGTAGACGGCTTTAAATAAAACGATTTACTTTACGGAAACAACTGATGTCGTTCCCTCTTGCTACCTTTATACTATCACATATTGATTAATATGTCAAGTTTTATTTTTCATGGTACTTGACAAACCTTGTGCATAGGTATATAATGATAAAAAATAAATATTTAAGAAAACCGTTGAAACAGAAAAAAATCAGGTAACATGTCTTACAGCGAGCGGATTATGGTGGGAGTTCCGCAGATATGTCTGAATAATATGGGCTGTTGAGGGCGGCGTTAAATGCGCTGACGTAGGACTTGCGTTATAAGTCGGGGGTATGATGGTATCTCGCAAATGGACTCTATCTTCTATGCTATACTTATTTGCCCTTGATGTGCGCTGCATTTCAAGGGTTTTATTTTATTTATGAAAGCCGGTGGAGTTTATGTTAATTTTCAAAAATCCCGGTGTACGATGGCGTTAGAAAATCGTAAGCCGAGTATAATTTGAAGGAGAATAATGATATGAATAAATATAAAGATTTTGAAAACTATCTCAAGGAATACCCCAATGCAGAAGGCTACTTTGGTGAATACGGCGGATCTTTCCAGGCGCAGGAGCTTATGGAGGCTTTTAAGGAAGCAGATGAAGCGTATGAAGCAATCTGCCACAGCGCACAGTTTATAAACGAACTTCGCAGAATACGAAAGGAGTTTCAGGGAAGACCCACCCCTGTTTATCATTGTGAACGCCTTTCAAAAATTTTCGGCAACTGTCAGATTTATTTGAAGCGTGAGGATCTTAATCACACAGGAGCTCACAAACTTAACCATTGTATGGGTGAGGGACTTCTTGCAAAATATATGGGCAAGAAAAAAATCATTGCAGAAACAGGAGCAGGTCAGCACGGTGTTGCAATTGCGACGGCAGCGGCATACTTCGGTATGAAATGTGATGTTTATATGGGTGAAGTTGACATTGAGAAGCAGCATCCCAATGTTATTAGAATGAAAATGCTCGGTGCAAATGTTGTCCCCGTTACAAAGGGACTAAAAACACTTAAGGAAGCCTGTGATGCAGCCTTTGAAGCGTATCTTAACGAATATAAAGATGCAATTTACTGTATCGGTACAGCGGCAGGGCCTCATCCTTTTCCAAAGATGGTAAGGGATTTCCAGTCAATTATCGGTATTGAAGCAAGGGAACAGTTCCTTGAAATGACAGGTATTATGCCCGATGCAGTTGCAGCTTGTGTAGGCGGCGGCAGCAACTCTCTCGGTATGTTTACACCTTTCCTTGCAGACCCCGTGGAAATCTACGGCGTTGAACCTCTCGGAAGAGGTTCGGGTGTTGGAGACCACGCTGCTACAATGGCATATGGTACAAAGGGTATAATTCACGGTTATTCAAGCTATGTGCTTCAGGATGAGAAAGGCGAACCGCTTCCCGTATATTCTATCGCAAGCGGTCTTGACTACCCGGGCGTAGGTCCAGAACACGCAAACTTACGTGATATGGGCAGAGTAAACTACGAAACCGTTTCTGACGAGGAAGCAATGGAAGCCTTCTTCCTGCTTTCCAGATATGAGGGTATCATTCCTGCAATTGAAAGTGCGCACGCGGTCGCATTTGCAATTCGTTACGCAAAGGAGCATAAGTCCGGTTCAATTCTTGCTTGTCTTTCGGGCAGAGGAGACAAGGATATCGATTATGTTTATGAGAAGTACGGATGCGGAGAAAAGTTTAAACTTGACTATAATATATAAAAATTTTAAATTTTTTCCAAATAATACTTTACAACTTTAATATAATAAAGTATAATGGAGATATCTTAGAAAATAACGGAGGAATTTGTTATGAAAAAGTTATTGGCAATACTAATGGCAATGGTAATGGTATTTTCCTTTGCGGCATGTACAAATGACAATGCAGGAAACACAGATGCAGGCGATGATGCAGGCGCAAAGACAAGCTATGACGGTCTCGGTGTAGCGATTGAGCTTACAAGCGAAGAATACGGCATAGGCTTCAGAAAAGGCTCCGACCTTACAAATGAAGTTAACGCTCTTATAGCAGAGCTTAAGGAAGACGGCACTCTCGATGCACTTGCCGAGGAGTATGAGCTTGCACTCAGCGACAGCGAAGCTGAGGATGCGGGCGAAGCTACTGTTAAGGACATTGACTACATCAAGGCTAACGGCAAGATGATAATCGGTATCACAGACTATGCTCCCATGAACTTCAAGGATGACAAGGGCAACTGGACAGGATTTGACACGGAGTTTGCACAGGCTGTTTGCGAAAAGCTCGGCGTAGAAGCAGAATTTGTGGAAATCGACTGGGATAACAAGTTTATAGCTCTTGAGTCCAAGGCAATTGACTGTATCTGGAACGGTATGACAATATCCGAAGAGGTTCTTAAGAACACAAGCTGTTCTGTTGCATATGTAAAGAACGCACAGGTTGTAGTAATGGCAGATGATAAGATTGCAGATTACAAGGATGCAGAGTCTATGGCAGAGCTTTCCTTTGCAGTAGAATCCGGTTCTGCAGGATATCAGGCGGCTGTTGATTCGGGATTTGAAAATGTTATAGAAGTAGGCACACAGACAGATGCACTTACCGAGGTTAAGAGCCGTTCCTGCGATGCGTGCATTATCGACCTTACTATGGCTAATGCAATGGTAGGCAAATAATATATAAAATCAGGATATTATAAACTTATATTTAGTGTGACAGGACTCGTAGAATTCTGTCACACTAATGTTGTAGAGGTATATTTATATGTTTTTAGAAGTTTCTCTCAATCTTCTTGA
>JAZSFO010000055.1:0-9930 GCA_045532255.1 Clostridia bacterium
GAAATTGCACTTGTGGCAAAAAGACACAATATTCCTTTTTTGCTGGATGCATCACAAGGTGCAGGAAGTATTGATATAGATGTGAAGAAAACCGGTATAGATTATGTTGCATCACCCGGACACAAGGGACTTTTGGGTCCGACGGGAACAGGCGTGTTGTGTATCAATTCCGATCGTATTTTGAATACCTTGACCGAGGGCGGAACAGGAAGTCAATCCAAACTTCTTTCTCAGCCCTTGGAGCTTCCCGACAGACTGGAAAGCGGAACCGTCAATGTTGTGGGTATAGCAGGACTTAGCCGTGGTATAGATTATATACTTGACAGAACGCCCGGACAGATACTTTTGCACGAAAATATGCTTATTGACCGTCTTGCAGGGAGAATCAAGGATATTCCCCGTGTCCGTCTTGTAGGATATTTGCCAAAAAGGAGAAGGGCAGGAGTGCTTTCCTTTGTTATAGACGGTATGGACAGTATCAGTGTTGCAACGAGACTTAGCATAGATTATAATATTGCCGTAAGAGCAGGCTTTCATTGTGCATATACCGCACATGTAACCCTCGGCACGGAGAAGACGGGAACAGTACGGGTAAGCACAGGACCTTTCAGTACAATAGAAGATATAGATGCAGTTTCGGATGCAATTTACGAAATTGCTTTACAAAATTGTTCTTAAGGTGTATAATAAAAAAAGACAGGGCGGTCCCATGAGACCGCCTTTAATCTTATGTCAAGCACAATCAATGTACAAAAGGTGATTATATGAAGATAAGAATAGTTTGCGTTGGCAAAATAAAAGAAAAATATTTAAAAGACGGCATCGCAGAGTATGCAAAGAGACTAAGCCGATTTTGCACCTTCGAAGTCTGCGAACTGCCCGACATAAAAATTCCCGATAATCCTTCTGCCTCAGAGTGCGAAAAGCTCTTAAATGATGAGGGTGACTCAATACTAAGGCATCTTGGAAAGGATAGTTATGTTATAGCCCTGTGCGTAGAGGGCAAAGCTATGTCCTCCGAGGAGTTTGCCCGAAAGATAGCATCTGTCACACTTATGGGCAAGAGCAATATCGATTTTGTTATAGGAGGTTCACTCGGACTCAGTGATGAAGTCAAGAGAAGAAGTGATTTGAGGCTGAGCTTTTCTTCATTTACTTTTCCGCATCAGCTTATGCGGCTCATTCTTTCTGAGCAGATTTACAGATCCTTTAAGATAAATGCCAATGAGGAATATCATAAGTAAAGCAAATGGGAGGATTGACCTCCCGTTTGCTTTACTTGGCATTATATAGATTTAATAAATTCTTCGCCTTTTTCTATGCTGTATAGTACGGCTTCCTTTGCAGGTCCGCCTATAACCTTACGGTCGTTTACGCATGTTTCCAGAGAAATTGCCTCGTATATATCTTCTTCAATGATTTGAGAGCAGTTTTTGAATTCTTCCATAGAGAATTCCGAAAGAGCCTTTTGATTATTGATAGCATACAAAACCATTTTGCCGATAACCTCGTGTGCTTCGCGGAAGGGCATACCTTTTTTTACAAGGTAATCTGCCGCATCGGTAGCGTTTGTATATCCGCCGCCTGCGCCTTTATACATGTTATCTTTATTTATTTTCATTGTAGAAATCATTTTTTGGAATACGGGCAGACACAATTTAATCGTATCTACTGCATCAAATATACATTCCTTGTCTTCCTGCATATCCTTGTTGTATGCAAGGGCAATACCTTTCATTGTTGTAAGGATGCTTACAAGGTCGCCGTATACTCTTCCTGTCTTTCCTCTTATAAGTTCTGCCACATCGGGATTTTTCTTCTGTGGCATTATAGAGCTTCCCGTTGAGCAGGAATCATCCATTTCTATAAAAGAAAATTCATTTGTATTCCATAATATAAGCTCTTCGCAAAAACGACTCAGGTGCATCATACATATGGAGAGGTCTGCTGCAAGCTCTATTACAAAGTCTCTGTCCGAAACACCGTCCATTGAGTTGAGAGTGACCGAATCGAAACCAAGCTCGTCAGCAACAGACTGTCTGTCAAGAGGATATGTTGTTCCTGCAAGCGCTCCCGAACCGAGAGGCATAACATTCATTCTCTTATAGGTGTCCATTAGCCTTGTAATATCTCTTTTGAACATTTCGAAGTATGCCATAAGGTGATGCGAGAGTGTTACAGGCTGAGCCTTTTGCAGATGGGTATAACCGGGCATTATGGTATCAAGATTTTCTTTTGAGAGAGCAAGAAGTGTTTTTTCAAGCTCTGTAAGCATTTCCTTGATTTCTGCTGTCTCATCCATAAGATACATTCTGATATCAAGTGCCACCTGATCATTTCTGCTTCTGCCGGTGTGAAGTCTCTTTCCAGTATCGCCGATTTTGGCAATAAGCATGGTTTCTACATTCATATGTATATCTTCGGCATCTATCATAAAGTCAATTTTGCCGTTTTCTATATCATCAAGAATTTCCTTAAGAGCTTTTATAATAAGCTTACTGTCCTCTATGGATATTATTCCGCATCTTCCGAGCATTCCGGCATGTGCAATACTGCCTTTTATGTCTTGACGGTACATTCTCTGGTCAAAGCGGATTGATGAGTTAAAATCATTAACTGCTTCGTCTGTGTTTTTGGAAAATCTTCCGCCCCATAATTTCATAAAAATTACCTCGTTTTCTAAAAGTCAAAACATTCCGCTGAGCTAGTAAACTCAACGGAATGTTAATAATATTATTTGTAATTATTTGTTTTCGTGCTTTCTCATCATCATTGCACGAACCTTGAGCGGGAGACCAAAGAGATTGATAAATCCGTCAGCATCCTTCTGGTCATATACATCGTCCTCAGCAAATGTAGCTATATCCTCATCATAGAGTGAATAGGGGGACTTAGCACCCGCGGGTGTGCAGTTACCCTTGTACAGCTTGAGTCTTACTGTACCTGTAACGGTTTCCTGTGTTGAGTCAACAAATGCAGACAGAGCCTCACGGAGAGGTGTATACCAGAGACCGTCATAAACAAGCTCTGCAAACTTGTTTGCAACTTCCATCTTGTAGTGAAGTGTCTGCTTGTCAAGGCAGATGTATTCAAGCTCTTTGTGTGCAGCGTAGAGTATTGTTCCGCCGGGAGTTTCGTACACACCGCGGCTCTTCATACCAACGAGACGGTTTTCTACTATATCATCTATACCAATGCCGTTTGCACCGCCGATTTCATTGAGCTTTTTGAGCATTGTTACGGGGTCAAGTGCTTCGCCGTTTAACTTAACGGGAAGACCTTTTTCAAATTCGAGTTCTACATATGTGGGAACATCGGGAGCCTTTTCGGGTGATACACCGAGATGAAGAATTTTGTCAAGGTTAGGCTCATTCCAGGGATCCTCAAGGTCCTGACCCTCATGTGACAGATGCCATATGTTTCTGTCCATGGAATAGTTATTTTCTTTTGTTACAGGAACGGGAATTCCTCTTGCTTCTGCATAATCAATTTCGTCATCTCTGGATTTGATATCCCATATTCTCCAGGGAGCTATTATTTTCATTTCGGGAGCAAGTGCCTTTATTGTAAGCTCAAAACGAACCTGGTCGTTTCCTTTGCCTGTACATCCGTGGCAGATAGCTGTTGCACCCTCAGCCTTGGCGATTTCTACAATACGCTTTGCAATACAGGGGCGTGCATGAGATGTACCGAGGAGGTATTTACCCTCATATACTGCGCCTGCCTTAAGTGTAGGCCAGATAAAGTCTTTTACATATTCTTCCTGAAGATTTTCTATGTAAACCTTGCTTGCACCTGTTTTGATAGCTTTTTCTTCAAGTCCGTCAGTTTCTTTACCCTGACCGACATCACCGCAAACAGCAATTACTTCGTAATCGTAATTTTCTTTGAGCCACGGAATTATGATAGATGTATCAAGACCGCCGCTGTATGCTAAAACAACTTTTTCTTTTGACATATTGATTTTCCTCCCAAATTGGTATATTATAGTTATAGTATGATTATAACTCAAATTTTCTGTAATATCAACTGTTATTTTTGCATAAATATGCAGAAAAATATGAATTTTGATGTATAAAGTGCATAAAAAACAAAAAATATTGAAAGGCAAAACAAAAAATGATAATATTAGGTATAGATCCGGGTTATGCAATTGTTGGAGTCGGAATTATTGAATACAACGGAAATAAATTCAGGACTCTTGATTATTATGCAATCACCACCGAGGCACATACGCCATTTGAACAGAGACTAAAAATTATATACGAAGGAATAAATAGTGCCATAGAAAAGTACAAGCCTGATTTCATGGCTATCGAAGAACTGTTTTTCAATGACAATGCCAAGACGGCAATTGCAGTAGGACAAGCAAGAGGTGTTATAGTTCTTGCAGGAGTTAATCATGGGGTGGAAATATTTGAATATACACCGCTTCAGGTCAAGCAGGCGGTTGTCGGATACGGCAGGGCAGACAAAACTCAGGTTCAGCATATGACGCGTTCGCTTCTTGGTCTCAGTTCTGTTCCAAAACCCGATGATGTTGCTGATGCCTTGGCAATTGCCTTGTGCCATGCACATTCGTATAATGGCGCTTTGAGAAAATATTTGAAATAGTCGGAGGATATTATGATAAGTTATATTCGCGGAATTCTCTCGGAAAAAGAGTCCGATCATGTTGTAATAGAATGCGGAGGAGTAGGCTTTAAGATATATACAAGCTATACCTCGCTTTGTGACGATTCCTGCACAAAGGGAAGAGAGGTAGTTTTCCGTACATATATGTATATCAAGGAAGGTATTATGGATTTGTACGGCTTTTCTACCAAGGAAGAGCTTGAGCTATTTGAACTTCTTATATCCGTAAGCGGTGTCGGGGCAAAGGGTGCAGTTTCTGTACTCTCTACCATGAGCCCGTCTGCACTTTCGCTTACCATCGCAACAGGCGATGCCAATGCAATAAAAAAAGCACCCGGAATAGGCACAAAAACGGCCCAGAGAATTATCCTTGAATTAAGAGACAAAATCAAAAATGAACAAATTGTATCAAATTCCACAGATGCATTTATTCAAAATGTTCCTGTTACATCAAATGAGAGAGAGGAAGCACTTAATGCACTTATAGCCTTGGGCTATAGCGGTGCAGAAGCAAAGAAAGCCGTTTCGGCAGTTTCGGGCGAAATAACTGATGTGGAAGGAATTATCAAACAAGCTCTGAGGAGCCTGATGTAAGGAGGATACCATGTTTGATGCAGAGGAAAGAATAGTTAACGGCGGTGTTCTGGAAGAGGACATAACACAGGAGCCGGGACTCAGACCCAGGGAGCTCCATGAATATATCGGTCAGAATAAGGTCAAGGAAAATCTTACAGTATATATAGAAGCAGCAAAGTCAAGAAAGGAAGCCTTGGATCATGTACTTTTGTACGGACCGCCAGGACTTGGCAAAACGACCCTTGCAGGCATTATAGCAAATGAGCTTGGGGTAAGCATAAGGATAACATCGGGTCCCGCTATAGAAAAGCCGGGAGACCTTGCGGCGATACTTACAAACTTAAATGAACATGATGTGCTTTTTATAGATGAAATCCATCGTCTCAGCCATAGTGTAGAAGAGGTGCTTTATCCTGCTATGGAGGATTATGCTCTTGATATAATTATAGGCAAAGGCCCGTCAGCCCGTTCAATCAGATTGGATTTGCCGTCATTTACCCTTATCGGTGCGACTACAAAGGCAGGCTCTATGACAGGACCCTTGAGAGACCGCTTTGGTGTTATTTCCCGTCTCGAGCTGTATACACCCGAAGAACTCTCCAAAATCGTAACACGCAGCGCAGGAATTCTTGGCGTAGAGATTGACAGTGACGGTGCTTTTGAAATCGCGTCCCGTTCGAGAGGTACACCGAGAATTGCAAATAGACTTATAAAGCGCGTAAGAGACTTTGCAACCATTCTTGGTGACGGTAAAATAAACGGAGATATTGCTTCGAAGGCGCTTGCGCGGTTGGAAATTGACGAAATAGGCCTCGATAATGTAGATAAAAACATGATACTCACAATGATTAACAGCTTTGGAGGCGGACCTGTAGGTCTCGATACCCTCGCCGCAACGACGGGAGAGGATGCAAATACCATTGAGGATGTATATGAACCGTATCTTCTTCAGCTTGGATTTATTAACAGGACACCAAGAGGAAGAGTAGTTACCAAGCTGGCTTACGAGCATTACAATATACCTTTTGGTAAATAGCTGAAGCAACCAATACTTAAGATGTCTCAAACGGTGTATTTTCGGTAACTTCGGCTAATGTTTGTTACAATTTGCTGACAGTTTTAACAAAAATGTCGAAAATGTTTGAATAATATAGTATAATCATATTTAGATTATACTATATTTTTTTAGGATTGAATGTGTTATGAATAAGCTAAGAATACTTTTATTTACAATATTTTTTTCATTTTTGCTTTGCCTCGGTGTGAGTGCATCAAGCGACATCAAGCTCTTTATTAACGGCAAAAGTGTGGAGTCGGATGTTGCTCCGATTGCGGTAGACGGACGCACGATGGTTCCTGCACGGAGCATGTTTGAAAGGCTCGGTGCAGAGGTAACATGGATTGGTTCCAGACAACAGATTATAATCCGTTCCTCAAAGACCAAGATTGTATTAAATCTTGGGAGCAATCTGGCATATGTCAATGACAAAGAGGTAGAGATGGATGTAGAACCCATGGTGGTAGAATCAAGAACGCTGATTCCTGTCCGCTTTGTTTCGGAAAAGCTTGGATATGATGTTTTGTGGAAGGGCGAAGATAATGCGGTGCATATAAATACAAGCAAAAAAACACCTCAGCCTGATAAGGCAAAGCTTAATAAAATTACAACTTCCGTAAAAGGAAATACAACAGTTGTTACTGTTAAGGTCAGCAATATGATAAGACCCCAAATTTCATATGCATCGGAGCCTGCAAGATTTATTGCGGATTTTTCGGAAACAGACTTGGAACTCAGTGGTTCAAAAAAAGAAGTTGATAGTAAAAGTGTCAAAGAAGTAAGATATGCACTTCATCCTGATTACACCCGAGTTGTTATAGAGTCACCAGAAGAAGTTACATATAGGGTTAGCTACTCTGCAGATACCATGACTGTTACCGTAATGTCAAAATCAAACGAAGATGACGAGGAAATTATTGTTCCCGAAGAACCCGAGGATGAGGACAAAGAGGAACCCAATGAAGAGCTTCCCCCTGTTAATAAGGAGAATGCGGTAATTGTCATAGATGCAGGTCATGGCGGTAATGATTGTGGTGCCATCGGATACGATGAAGAGGGTGAACCTCTTGTGTATGAAAGCGAGGTTAATCTCAAGGTAGCCTTAGCTGTTCAGAAATATCTAAAGGCAGAGGGCGTAACGGTTATTATGACAAGAAGCAGGGATGTTTCACTCGGATCCACGGAAATGGAAGATTTACTTGAGAGAAGCAGTATTGCCAATGATGCCGAAGCAACATATTTTGTAAGTATACACAGTAATTCATTTACAGAAGCAGAAGCTAACGGAACGGAAATTCTGTACGCCGATAGCGAAGATAAGACATATCGCGGAGTTACCAGCAAGGAGCTTGCACAAAATATCCTTAAGCCTCTTATTAAGGCGAACGGTCTTAGCAACAGAGGAGTAAAGGACAGCCCGAAAATTGTGGTTCTTAGAACCACGGAGATGCCATCCGTTTTAATAGAGCTTGCCTTTGTTTCAAATCCCGATGACAGAGAGGTTCTTATGGATGATTCACTTCTTGACAATATGGGATATGCAATTGCTAGTGGTATAATAAACAGTCTTGAATAACGAAAAAATGTGTTGCCCAAATGAGATGGGCAACACATTTTGCTTTTGTGAATACAACAAGATTCTTATTTTCTATCTATTTTATAAGTTTTCTTTTTGCCGAAAATCAGCATGGACCAAACGATTATTATCAGCAGTATTCCAAGTCCCACAAGAAGCGGGGGAGAAGTAAGTACAGACCATATCTTTCTAAAAAACCCCTTGATGTTGTTCGCTTTGATTTCTATAGGTGATGTAAGCGATGCGGAAATATATTCGTCGCCGTCATACAGAACCGTAACACTTCCGAGGATTTTACCTTTTGATATCGGTGCTTTAATGTTGTTTTCAAGAACAATCTTTGTTTCTAGCTTTTCCTCATCATATTCTTTGGGCAGGTTAATATATACATCTTCTGTTGCTTCAAGAAGAATTCTGTCCGTATCCTTGGCATTATCAAGCTCGACCTCTGCAAGTATATCGTTTTCGGATATTACTTTTACGCTTGTATAATAGTTTAGTCCGTAGTCTATGAGTTTGTTTGTGTCATCGTAGGCATAATTTGTAACACCGTCATACGATGCTCCCGTTACAATGGACATAAGCTGTATTTTATCTGTTTCGTACAGAAGAATTACACCGCAGTTGTTATCATCTATATATGAAGACTTTATTCCTTTTGCTCTGGAGGTGTAATATTTATCTGTTGTGGTAGTGCTTAAAAATTTATTTTTATTGTCCAGATATCTTTTTTGCTTATACTTATTTGTCGCATCCATTTCGTAGCGGTATTTCTTTACAACTTCAGAAAAGTAATCGAGACTCATAGCATATTTAGTGATTTTATAAATATCTTCAACTGTAGAATATTGCTTTTTGTCAGGAAATCCTGTCGGATTTGTGAATTTTGTATTAAGAGCACCGATTTCTACAGCCTTACTGTTCATTTTGCTAATAAATTCCGAACGCGAACCAAACGAATATGCAGCAATAACCTCTGCTGCATCACCTGCATCATAAATTAACATTCCGTTAATGAGATTGTCGAGTGTCAATATTTCTCCTGCAAGTATACCCATGTGACCGAAACTGTAATCATACTGAGAAAGTGTGTTTCCATCGGCGACAACTGTTTCGTTTTTGTCTACCATGCTTTCAATAGCTATGATTGCTGTCATGATTTTTGTAAATCCGCCCGGCTGTATTTTTTCATTAATATTATCCTTGTACAAAAGTTTGTCGGTCTTAATGTCAGCAAGAAGCGCGGTCTCCGTTGACAGTCTTGGTTTACCCTCTGCATTTGCGGGTATGAAATAGACAATTGCCATAATGAGCAAGAGTATTATAGAGGTAATTTTTTTGTACATCCTTTTTCCTCCTGTTTTTTACTGTACATGATAAATTATAACACGATATCACAAAATAATCCATTAAAAAATTGTAATAATTTTGTTAAATAAGTCAAATACTATATATAGTATTGGTAAAATTTTGGGTATTTGTCAAAAAAGAGTATTTTATGATGAAAAAAGCATCAAAAACAATTGACAAATTATAAACCATGTGGTACAATAATCAAGTCGCTTGCGAGAGACGCAGTTCCTAAGCGAGACGGCACTTGGTCTTTGAAAAATGAACAGCATTAAAAGTAAAATGAGGTTCTCGTTAATGAGAATGTACTTTTGAGTTAGCCATTGGAGTATCATGCGAACTCCGATTTTAAGATACAAAAATCATCACGAAATTCACCAAAATACTCGCCAATCCACGAAGGATTGCCTGCGTTTTTGATTTTTTCGAGAAGATTTTTGATAATCTTAAAATTCTTCGACCTAAAAATCGTGTATTTTTAATTAGATTTTGGTGCGGAGGATGCAGAAAGGCTTTGTGCCTTTCAAAGACGACAAGCCAAAAGATGGTAAAAATACTGATTTTTAGGCGGGTTCGAATAATACTCCAATGGCTAAAAATGTACTTTTAACTTTAGTAAATTTCGTTAGTTGTTTTAATGAGCTAATGAACTCTTAAAGAGCATAAAGTTCATGTGATGAACTTTAGATATTTTTTTAGAGAGTTTGATCCTGGCTCAGGACGAACGCTGGCGGCG
>JAZSFO010000070.1:0-17983 GCA_045532255.1 Clostridia bacterium
CACTAAAATCTTAATAAAATTTTCAAGATGGCAGGTGCACAGCAGTTTCACATAGACAATTTTGGGTGAAACAAAGTAAATTACGAAGATAATACTGTCGTATTTTCAAGGAATTTACTGCAGTTTCGGGTAAAATTGTCATGTGAAACCAATGTTGGTTCGAGTCCTGTCACACTACGCTCACTCATAACATTTTTTAAACTTGTGAGTTATCTCATTACCTTCCGCAGAAAATTCAAGATAATTGTAATTTCTCAGATATGACATATCCATCTTCGCACCGCTTTTGTTGCCGAGGGTGTAGTAGCTTACGCCGTCTTTTACCGCATAAGTATTTCCGTCTCCTATGGTTATTACTGCAACATTTTTATTAAGTGATGCCAGATAGTCTGTTATAGCCTCGTTTTCAAATTCGTCCTTTCCGAATATAGAGTTGTTTGCAAGAATAAAAATATTCTGTTTATTTGTTTGTGCTATGGCGTTTGAAAACTTATTCCATTGATTTGGGTCTGTAGCCCTTACTCCGCCCTTTGACACATCTAGCTCTATGAGGAGAAAATCCGATTTCTCATAGCTTGAAAATCCCGATATATTTCCTATCTGCACATGGTTCTTATATCCCGACACCGCTTCCTCGCATCTTCTGTTTACAAACTGCGAGAGAAGTGTGTTGTCTTTGGATACAGCAGATACTGCAAGAGATGCACTGCCCTTTAGCTCCGCATGTGTGTATACATTTTCGGGATTTGGTATGAATTTATGCGGTTCGGCTGTCTTATAGCGGATATCGTCAATATACACCCTGCCTGCATCCTTTTCTTCTCCGACTGTATAGAGGGCATATACTCTGTCAAGTGTAAGAGGACGGGCAAAGCTGTCGGGAATTTCGAATGTGAGCCTTTGCCACTGACCGCTCTTTATTTCTTCCTTTGCTTTAGCTATGGCAATCTTGCCGTTACCGTCTGTAAACTGAACCCTCATCTCATGACCAAACTTTTCGGGTGCATAGAACATAAGCGAGATTTCCTTGCATGTGTCAGCCAAAACATCTCTTCTGTCAAAGCAGAAATATGCTCCCTTGGACTCATCGTTTTCCGAGGTAAAGTCATAGGTAAGCTCTCCGCTTTTGAGTCCCTCGTATACTTCTTTGGAGCTTAAGTTAAATTCTCCCTCTACATATGACGGATAACCCTTGTAGGTTCCTCCCATAAGCTCAAAGTCATATATTTCATCCTTTGCGGCTCCTCCGACTGCAACTGACATGTGGCTTTTTGCACCGTCCTTCTTTACGGTGATTATTGCCGTACCCGAGCCGACTGCCCTTAGGTTTCCTGCGTCTATGGTAACTACAGCAGGGTTAGACGAGGTTATATCAAATTTACCGAGGTTTGCTACATTTACATAATATCCGTTTTTGTCAAAGACACTTATATCAAGCTTCTTTGTTTCGCCTGTTTTCATTGAAACATAGTCTTCTGTCTCAATTCCTGCAATTTCGTCCACAACATATATTTGCTTCTGGGCAGTTAGATTACCAAGCGATGCCGTTACGCTTGCTAAACCTCCCGAAGATGAAACAAACACGCCGTTATCTATACTTCCGCCGTTTGCAGACCAGTTGATATTCTGCGGTATGGGTCTCTTGCTCTTGTCATATGCGGTTGCCTTTAATTTGACCTGTTGACCGACAAAGGTTACATCTCTGTCGCTCTCTATGAGAATTCCCTCGGGGGTTTTGTCATCGCCTGTATATTTGATGCCGACAGAGTTTATGACCTTTCTGTTTTCTGTTGGGGAATTGACTGTATGGAGCGTACTGTTCCACGGGGTAACTGCTACCATGTTTGTAGAGCCTCCGCCGTCAAGGTTTACGGCATTATAGCATCCGAGCGAGAGCATAAATTCCGCAAGCTCTCTCATCTCCATTCCCCTGCTCTTAGTCTGTCTGCCGTCTACGGCAACGAGATAGAGAATTGTACCGCTTTCGTCTGTTCCGATTGCGCTTCGGGGATTAAGACCCGATACAACATGCGAAAAGCTCTCGCATACCTTGCCGTCTCTAACAAGCATTGCTCCTCCGCCAAAGGCCGTCTTTTTGCTCAGAATATCGGGCGAAACAGTATAGCTTATATCTATCTTATCCCCTACTGCAAAGTTATTTGCCAAAAACATACTAACGCCCTCGGATACAACAAGCACATAGCCCTTTTCGGGTATCTTAACAGGCGGTAGATTTCGTCTGAATTCCTTTATAATTCCGTCCTCTACAACAACCTCGGCAACCTCGCCTCCGGGTGCGGGCGACATACCTGCATTAAAGTCCTTTGTATACATGAGGATATCGCCGTAGTAGCTTGTATGCTTGTTAAGGTGTCTCACAGGAGCGGTGCTTCCGTCAGGTGCGGTAATGGAAATATCAAAACTTAAATAAGACATGTCCACCGACTCGCCGTCATAGGAGACCGTAGCCATTGTATCAGGGTTTATGGGCGACTGCAGTAGTGCGCCGTCCTTTATCTCTATTCCGAGTGAAAAGCCCTTTTCCCCTTTGTGTACGGAGAAGAAGTCGGCATTTAGCGAGGCAACGGTGTTTTCTTCTTCCTTGGCACTTGCGGAAACCGTATCAAGATAATCTGTTCCTGCCTTGGACTTAATAAGCTCCAGAGAAACATCGTCTTGCTTAAGGTCAGCCTTGATTACGGTATAGCTTATGTTGCGGTCAGAGTGAAACTGTGTAACCCTTTCCATCGTAACAGACGGTGCAACAGGCGTTGTCTCCTTGTACTCATAAATAGGCTTTGCCATGACGGTATTTGTCATAAGAATAATTGATGCAGTAATTGCAAATATATTTTTCATATTTTACCTCTTAATAACTTTATTTTATCAACAATTCTGTAAAGGGTGAATTTCATGATGAGCTTCATCAGAGGATATTCAATCGTTGCTAGGTGCGTATTTCAAGAACATCTGCTGTGCGCTCGTACGATATGCGATATCCCGTAGCACACGCCTTATGAATTTTGGGACAAAACATTCGGTACAAATCAAAGTAAAAATTCCGTAAAATCGACGGAATCAAATTACCGCTGCTGTCCGTCGATTTTAGCGATGCCTCGCTCTAAGTGAGCGTGTCATCGCGGCGGGATTTTTACTTTAGATTTGGGGCGGATGTTCCCAAAATTCATACCAAGTGTGATATGGGATATCGTATGGCGGACGAAGTAACTGTATTTATTTAGCCCTTCATAAAATTACTCATGTATTATTTTATCACAAAACAGGTAAATATTCAAGGTTTATAAAATTTTTCCAACACATTGACATTTTTTTACAAAGGCTATAAAATATATGGTAGATTTGCAAAATTATACTTTCTAATAATTGACTGCCATGGTGATATGATGTATAATGTAAATATCTATAATACAGGGGAGATTAAGTATGTTTGGTAACGCATATATAATGGTTGTACTGGGAATAATCATTGCCAAAGGTCTTGGCTTCTACCGCGATATGGTTTTTGCGGGAGTATTCGGCACAGGCGTTATGGCAGATATATATTTTCAGGTCTTTGGTCTTGTCAACCTGATATTTACAGGTATCGGCATGGCACTTTCCACACTTGTCATAAAAAATCTCAACAAGGCGGAAAATGCAGGATGCCAGAAGGCATATGTGTCCCGCTTTTTGGGAAAGAGCTTTCTTTATCTCATAGGTGCATCGGCTGTAATGGCTGTATTTGCCCGTCAGATTGTGGGAATAATCCTGCCCGAAATTTCAGGAGACGAGCTTATTCTTGCGACAAATCTGATGTATGTAATGATACCATCCCTTATTTTCGTTGTCATTGCATATATAATATCGGGAATTCTGCAGAACGAAAAGGTTTTCTTCATAACCTCGATTATGAGCTTCCCCTTTAATGTTGTTATAATTCTTGCACTTAACATTCCCGATGTGTCTGTATTTACAATAGGACTTGTAACTACACTCGGATGGTTTTTACATATTGTAATACTTCTTCCGTCCTTTTATAAAAAGAAATATACTCTTTTTGCAAAGGGCACGGGCCTTAAGAAAAATGGTGAACGCAATCTTGAGATTTTCTGGATATTCGTATCCAACATGATGTTTCAGCTTTGCTTCTATACCGACAGGGCGTTTGTCGGTTTGAGCGAGGGCATGGCATCTACATTCAACTATGCATCAAACCTCTTTGTGACAATATCCAGTATTTTTGTTGTGGCTATGTCTACAGTTGTTTTTCCCTCTATTTCCAAGAATTACGAAGAGGGTAACATCGGATATGTAAACGGCCTTATGCAACATATCATAACGATTATGACCGCAATATTCCTGCCCTTTTTGCTTGTGGCGGGACTTTTTGGAACAGATATAATAAGACTTCTTTACGAAAGAGGCTCTTTCACATCCGAGGCAACTCAGTCTGTTTCCCTGATATTCTTTATATATTCTCTCGGTATTCTGGGATATCTGTCGCAGGAGCTTTTTAACAAGGTTATCTACCTTTCGGGCAAATACCGTTACTGCGTGCTCGGAACAATTGCGGTTGTTACGCTAAATATCATAATAAACCTTGTAATTGTAAACCTTGTGCCCGAAAATGCAATAAGCGGAGCAATTACACTTCCGATACTTCTTACGGCAATATGCACATCAGGTCTTCTCATATGCTATGCTGTTCTCATTGCCTTTGCAATAACAAAAATTGTCGGAAGATATCTTACAAAAAAACTTGCGGGAGATGTACTGAAAATACTGCTTTCGGGTCTTTGCGCTCTGGCTGTATATATAATATTCAATGCTGTAATACCCGAGTTCACACACGGATACATTACATTCATTATTCCCCTTGGCGCTTGCGGTGTCACATATATAGGCGCTCTCACCTTTACGGGAATTCTTAAAGCTCTGATAAGGAAGGTATGATTATGAAAAATTTTGTTACAAAATATGTGCCATGGATAATTATTGCTGTAATGCTTCTGTCTCTTATCCCCGGGATATTTGGCAGAATATCGCACGAAAATGCCAATAACAATGTGATTATATCCATTCATCACAACAACATGCTGGACAAGCTGTCCTACCCCAAGTTTTCCGAAACACTGGATAAATTCAAGGACATCGGTGTAAACATGGTATCCGTCATGGAAGAGGACCTCAACTTCCTTGTATCCAAGGGGGATTTGACTGTAATCAAATACAATGTTCTCCGCCATAAATATGATGTGGAAAGTATGGAAATTGCAGATCTGGTGGCAAAAAACTGCCCCGAAACTGCCTATGACAGTTATGTAGTACTCGTAGCAAGAGAACATATGAAAAAGAGACTCAGCTATTCCCTGCCCCGCATGTACGGAAAGGCTGACTATGCCAAGGCAGGAAGCTACAGGGGTATGGACCTCTATGTGTTCTATGACGGCAGAAAAGAGCTTTGGGATTACAGCATAGGCTTTAATGAGGGTGCGATAGCAGATATGAAGGACAGAGGCTTTGATGTTACCCTTGTACACAAGGTAAAAAATTATGCCAAGCAGGATTATGTAAAGGACATAGACAGCCTTATCAAAAAATATGATATTAAATACTTAAATCTTAAAGAGGATACCTTCCAGTACGATGATAAGGACAAAATTCATAAGAACTACGAAATGCTGTCCGATGTAATAACCGACAATGATATGACCTTGGTGGTTACCGAGAATACCAATCAGCTTTCCAACCAGAGATTTTTTGGCTACAATTTTGTATATAACAGTGCCCTTTCCAAAACAGGCAAGGTTCTGCGTTCATACGAAACCAATGACGAATCCCAGCAGGATGAGTCCAAATACAAATACAGAACCGAGCAGTTCTTTAACTCTACAATGGACAGAAATATCCGCTTTGTAACCGTAACAATGCTTGAGGCGAAAAAGGAAACCTACGATGAATGTGCTTCCTACACACTAAAAGCAGTTAAGACATATAAGGACAAGATAGAAAAGCAGGGATTTACTGTAAACAAGGAGACCCAGCCTCTCAGCTACAGCTCCAATATGACAAGCAAATCGGCATCATGTGCCGTAATAATGCTCATGTGTATCCTTATTGCCTTTGGCATGATTACAGGTAAGATGAGCTTCCTATTTACAGTAATTGCTGTAGTCATTGCACTTGTTGCATACTTCCTTACATTATTTGTAATACCACAGAGTCTTATAGCTCTGTATCCTACAGCATATTCTGTGATACAGCCTTGCTTTATTATGACGGTGCTCCTCTATGTATTAAGGAAGCTAAAGGACAGACTTCCCTTAAGTCTCCTGTGCATACTTACGCCCCTGTTTGCAGTTGTTATGCTTATACTCGGTTCGATCGGACAGGGAAATATGCTTTCGGGCATGGACTACTACATTAACAACCTCATATTCCGAGGTATCAAGCTCTCGCTCCTTGTACCCACATTATATACTGCAATCATATTCTACTTTATGTTTATAAAAACCTCGGCTTCGACCATCTCGGAAGACATCAAAAATGTCCTCAATGCAAGAATAAAGGTTTACTGGCTGATAATAGCCGCTGTAATCGGTGCGGCAGGCGTATATTATATCATACGAAGCGGTAATGTAAGCAAGATAAGCGGTGCAGAGCACTTTATGCGTACAACTCTTACAGAGATATTTGCCGCAAGACCGAGAACGAAGGAATTCCTTATAGGTTATCCTGCAATGGTTCTGCTTGTATACTATGTTAAACAGCACAAAATCGACATAATCAACTGGATAGCGGCAGTAGGTGCATCTATACTTGTAACCTCGATAACAAACAGCTTCTGCCATGTCTTTACAAACTATATGACAATAGTAAGCCGTACACTGAACGGCCTTATTGTGGGAGCAATTGTTTCTCTGATATGCTATATCGGAAACCTTATACTGGTGAAGTTAATAAAACGGAGATGATATAATGGCAGATATCGTAATATCGGGATACCACGGCTTTGCAAACAGCGGTGACGAGGCTCTGCTTCTTGCCATACTCAATGCCCTGAGGGAAAAACGCAGTAATCTGGATGTAACGGTGCTTTCAAAAACTCCCGAAAACACATCGGCTGTGTATAAGGTAAAATCCATATACAGATACAGCTTTATAAAGATAATAAGGGAATTACGAAGCTCGGGTATGCTTCTCTTTGGAGGAGGAAGTCTGCTTCAGGATGTAACAAGCAGTAAATCCATCCTTTACTACCTTATGATAATTTATCTCGCACAAAAGTGCGGTGTTAAAACAATGCTCTATGCCAACGGCATAGGCCCGATAAGGAAGAAATTTAACAGACGCCTTGCCTCAAGGGTACTCAATAAGGTGGATATAATAACACTGAGAGACGATATGTCCGACGAGGAATTAAGACAGCTCGGTGTAACAAGCCCCGAGATTGTAATAACCGCCGACCCCGCCTTTACACTAAGCGGAGATGTGTCGCTGTCGGGACAGTACATCACAAATCTTGCAGGCGTACCGCATAATTCAAGGCTTTGTGTGGTGTCTTTACGCTCGTGGAAAAACAGCGAAGAGGATTTTGATATAAAGCTCGCCCGTCTTTGTGACTATATGGCCGATAGATATTCCATCCGCACGCTCTTTGTACCCATGCAGTATCCTGCGGATACAGAAATCTCCAGAAAAGTTATGTCTCTTATGAAAAATGAAGCATATATAATCAACCGAGAGCTTAGCGTTCCCGAGATGTTTTCTGTTCTGTCTGAGGCAGACCTTGTAATAGGAATGAGACTTCACTCTCTTATATATGCGACAACTCTGGAAATCCCTGCACTTGCAATCGTATACGACCCCAAGATAAGTGCATTTATGGAATCCCTCAATCAGCCTGACCGCGTGGATGCCGAAAGTCTTGACTTTGAAAATGCAAAACAAATCCTAAGCCATATTATTGAGGAAAGGGATATCCGCAAGTCAGAGCTTAAGGTAACAAATGCCTTTCTTAAGGAAGCGGCACGCAAAAACGCAAGCTATGCAATAGGTCTTTTGGATAATTAGAATTATACTATCGCCCGATGAATATATATTTATCGGGTGATTTTTTTGCTTAATTATATTTGGTCGTTTCTTATTGTCATATCTCTTGCCATATCGCTTATAAACGGCACCGCACCTAAGGTATGCAGTGCAATATGTCAGGGTGCGGGCGAGGGAATAACTCTTGCTCTCGGCATAGCAGGGATTATGGGGTTCTGGTCGGGAATAATGAGACTAGCAGAAAAAAGCGGTCTTGTTAAGTTTATCGCAAGGCTCTTTTCGCCCATAATAAGCCTTATATTTCCCGAAACACGAAAAGACAAGGAGCTTGGCGGAGCCATAGCCATGAACATGACGGCAAATTTCTTCGGCATGGGCAATGCCGCAACGCCTCTTGGAATAAACGCAATGAAGGGGCTTTCCCGCTACAGCATAAAGGGAGTTGCGTCGGACTCCATGTGTATGCTTGCTGTCATAAACTCGGCATCTATTCAGCTTATACCATCTACCCTCATAGCAATCCGTACTGCTATGGGAAGCACCTCTCCGAGCGAAATAACCGTTCCGATATGGATTGTGTCTGCTGTAACTTTTCTTTCGGGAATAATACTTTGTAATATAATGAGGAAAAGACTATGAATATATCCGACCTCGTTATACCGATTTTTATTCTGGGGGTTATTGTTTTTTCTCTCTTTAGAAAAAGACCTGTATACTCCGACTTTATCCTGGGTGCAAAGGACGGAATAAAAACCGCATGGGACATAATGCCTCAGCTTGTGGGTCTCATTGTAGCCATCAAGGTTTTTGATGCGTCGGGCGGTATGGAATTTATTGTAAGACTTATTAAGCCCCTTACATCTATCCTGCACTTTCCGTCAGAGGTCGTACCCTTTGCCCTTATGAGACCGCTTTCGGGAAGCGGATCTCTTGCACTTGCAACAGGTCTTTTTGAAAAGTACGGAACAGATTCCTTCATTGGAAGAACAATATCCGTCATGATGGGTTCTACCGAGACAACACTCTATACGGTTGCAATATACTTTGGTGCCGTGGGGGTAAAAAACACACGCCATACCCTCGTTTGTGCACTATCTGCAGACCTTATAAGCATGATACTTAGCATTGTTGTGTGCACGGTTTGGTTTTAGAAATTAGCACTTGTAAAATACCAAAATTTGTGATAAAATAGTACTGTTAATCAGAAAGGATTGATATACCATGGATAAATACTATATAACAACTGCGATTGCATATACCTCAAGAAAACCGCACATAGGCAATACCTATGAGGTTGTTCTTACCGATGCCATCGCACGCTTCAAGAGACTCATAGGCAAAGATGTATTCTTCCTTACAGGCACCGACGAGCACGGTCAGAAAATCGAGGAATGTGCCAAGGAAAGCGGAATTACACCAAAGGCATATGTAGACTCCGTTGCAGGCGAAATCAAAAATATATGGGACCTTATGAACACCAGCTATGACAAATTCATAAGAACAACAGACGATTATCATGAGGAAGCCGTAAAGAAGATATTCTCTAAGCTCTACGAAAAGGGCGATATATATAAGGATAAATACGAGGGTCTTTACTGCGTGCCCTGCGAATCGTTTTTTACAGAAACACAGGTTACAGATGGCATGTGTCCCGACTGCGGAAGACCTGTTAAGAAAACAAGCGAGGAAGCATATTTCTTCAAGATGAGCAAATATCAGGACGCTCTCATGAAGCATATAGAAGAAAACCCCGAGTTCATTCAGCCCGAAAGCCGTAAGAAAGAAATGGTCAACAACTTCTTAAAGCCGGGGCTTCAGGATCTTTGCGTGTCCCGTTCATCATTCAAATGGGGTGTTCCCGTACCCTTTGATGACGGTCATGTAATATATGTATGGATAGACGCTCTCTCAAACTACATCACAGCTCTTGGCTACAATGTAGACAGCAAGGGTGAGCTTTATTCAAAGTACTGGCCTGCAGATGTACACATCATAGGCAAGGATATACTCAGATTCCACACAATATACTGGCCCATTATACTCATGGCACTGGGCGAGCCTCTTCCCAAGCAGATTTTTGGCCATCCGTGGCTTCTCTCTGGCGGAGACAAGATGAGCAAATCCAAGGGTAATGTTCTCTATGCCGATGACCTTGTTAAGCACTTTGGCGTAGATGCAATAAGATACTATCTCTTAAGGGAAATGCCCTTTGCTCAGGACGGAACAATAACTCTGGAAACAATAATCGCAAGATTCAATGCAGACCTTGCAAACACTCTCGGTAACCTTGTTAACCGCACAGTTGCCATGGTTAACAAATATTTTGGCGGAAAGATTGAAAACCCCGAAGTGTCTGAGGATGTAGACAGCGAGCTTCGTGACTTTGCACTCGCTACAGTAAGGGAAGCTACAGATAAGATGGACGAGCTTAAGGTTGCAGACTCCCTTGAATGTGTTATAAACCTTGCAAGAAGAAGCAACAAATATATAGACGAGACAATGCCATGGGCACTGGCAAAGGATGAAGATAAATTAGATAGACTTAAGACAGTTCTTTGTAATCTCGTGGAAGCTATCCGCTTTATCGGTGTACTCATATCTCCCTTTATGCCACAGACAGGTGAGGCAATCCTCACGCAGATTATGGCAGAAAACAAGGATTATGCTTCACTTGAGTGCTTTGGAGTAAAGAATGTTCAGGTTGGGGAGGCTCAGCCTCTCTTCCAGAGACTTGACGAAGCTAAAAAGCTCAAAGAGGTTGAGGACGACCTCTTCTCCGAGCCCCAAAAGGAAGAACCCAAGGAAGAAGCACCTTCCAAACCCGAGATATCAATAGACGACTTTGCCAAAATGGAATTAAAGGTCGGTCTTGTACTGGAGAGCAAGCCCGTTGAGGGTGCGAAAAAGCTCCTCGTGTCGCAAATCAAAATCGGCTCCGAGGTAAGACAGATTGTTTCGGGCATAGCTCAGTACTACAAGCCCGAGGAAATCGTGGGCAAAAAGGTTGTTGTTGTAACTAACCTAAAGCCTGTCAAGCTCCGCGGTGTATTGTCTGAGGGTATGATACTCTGTGCATCAAACGACAAGGGTCTTTGCATAGTAACACCAGACGCTGAAATAGAAGACGGCTCTGAAGTACGATAAAATGAAACATAAAAAATATGCAGTATAAGCTCGCTTATACTGCATATTTTTTATGTTCTCTCTCCATTCAATCAAATATTCCTGTAGACAAATACCTGTCCCCCGTGTCGGGAAGAAGCACCACTATTTTCTTATCCTTGTTTTCTTCCTGCCTTGCAAGAGTTATCGCCGCATGAAGTGCCGCACCCGAGGAAACACCTACGAGTATTCCCTCTTTTTTTGCCAACACTCTGCATGCCTCAAAGGCTTGGTTATCCTCTACGCAGATTATCCTGTCATATATTTTAGTATCAAGAACCTCGGGAACAAAGCCTGCACCTATACCCTGTATTTTGTGTGCTCCTGCCTCGCCCTTTGTAAGATACGGCGAGGATGCAGGCTCTACGGCTATAACCTTGACATCGGGATTTTTCTCTTTAAGATATTTTCCTACACCTGTTATAGTTCCGCCTGTACCTACGCCCGATACAAACATATCAACCTCGCCGTCTGTATCGTTATATATCTCGGGGCCTGTCCCATAATAATGTGCCTGCCAGTTTGCAGGATTTACAAACTGCCCTGCAACAAAGCTACCCTCAATTTCTTCCTTAAGCTCCTCTGCCTTTTCTATTGCACCCCTCATACCCAGAGAGCCGTCCGTAAGAACAAGCTCCGCTCCGTATGCCGTCATAAGCTGTCTTCGCTCCATGCTCATAGTGTCTGGCATTACAATTATCACTCTGTAGCCTCTGCGCGCAGCAACGGCACAGAGACCTATACCTGTATTTCCGCTTGTCGGCTCTATTATGACAGAACCTTCCTTAAGCATGCCTCTTCTTTCGGCATCGTCTATCATATACTGTGCGGCTCTGTCCTTGACCGAGCCTGCGGGGTTAAAATACTCCAGCTTTGCATAGAGCTTACCGCAAAGTCCGTATTCCTTTGAAAGTGAGTTAAGTTCCAGAAGCGGTGTCGAGCCTATAAGCTCGTCTATGGATTTATATATTTTCATACGATTTCTCCTTTTTTCTTACTATGCGGATGAATATCAAGCTGAACAAAAATTCATGCAACTATAATAATATAGTATACACCAACTAAAAATCACAATCAAGTCTTTTTTAAAAAACAAAACCGCAACGGTATATCATTGCGGTTTTGTCGGTATTATAAGTTCTTTATATATTCGTCCATATCTACTACTGTGTCATTTAATCTGGACTCTTCTGCTGCGAAGCAGATAAGATGGCTTCTGCAGGAAACATCTATGTCGGATATTGAATTTGAGGGATTGTTATTTGCTATATATTCGTAAAGGTCCTGCATAATTCCCGAATCTCCGCCTCCATGACCGCCTGCTATAGACTGGTCAAATTCGCTGTCGGGATCGTAAAGCTGTGTTGTTTTCATTGTTGCAAAATCATAGAATTCCAAGGACTGTTTTTCCATATTTGCAATAAGCTCGCCCTTGGTTCCCATAAAGGTAGTAACTCTTCCGCCCTCGTTGAATGCAGACATGGTAAGTGTTACATGCTTGCCCGAGCCGAACTGCATATTAACTACCTGATGGTCTACTACATCGTTGTCGCAATAGTATACACATCTGCCGTAGGGGGATGTCTTAAGGATTTCATCAACCTCAGCATCGGTGGGGTCAAACTTGTTTGCCGCAATAGCACGGAAATGCTTAACCTCTGCGGTATCTATCTTGTAGAGGTCGGGTGCGTAGTAGTAGCATGTATCCTTGTGAGGACAGCCGTCAAGACATCTCTTTGGTGCACCCTCGGGAGCATTTTCACTTCTGAAGTAGGTACGCGAGCCAAAGGACTGTACCTTGGTGCAAGGCTCTTCGAGAAGCCACTGCAGAAGGTCTGTATCGTGACAGCACTTAGCAAGAATCATGGGTGCGGATTCTTCTGTATTACGCCAGTTACCGCGAACAAAGCTGTGGCTCATATGTACATTGCCGACACCCTCTGTATGAACGATATTGATTACATCTCCAAGCTTGCCCTCTGCGATAAAGTTCTTTATTGCCTTATAAAACGGTGTGTATCTGAGAACATGGCATACAAGAACCTTTACACCGTTTGCCTTAGCCGCCTCGGAAATCCTGAAGCACTCTTCGGGTGTGGGTGCTACAGGCTTTTCCAAAAGAAGATCGTATTTCTTTTCTATTGCTTTCATAGCAGGTTCAAAGTGCATCTTGTCCTGTGTGCAAATCATTGCTATATCGGCAATCTTAGGTAATTCCAAAAGTTTTTCGTAGCTTTCAAAGCACATATCGTTGGGAACATTATATAAATCTCTCAAATATTCCCTTTTTTCCTTTACAGGCTCTGCAAGACCCACAAGCTTAAAGCATTCGGGATTGGTCTGCAAAAACTTGAGATAACTGCTTCCGCGGTCTCCTCCGCCAATGAGAATAAGTGATAACTGTTTCATAAGAAAACTCCTTTAATTAAGTATACACATTAATTGTAGCATGACCAATATCGTGTGTCAATTCGTTTTTGGCTATATTTTATCAGTTTTTGGTCTGTATTTCATTGAAGCCGTCTTTTTTATAACGCATGAGTGCAATTAAAGAAGATATCATATTAAAGCACTCGCATATTATACCGCCGAGGCTGAAATTGAATATATTATGTACTATCCATGACGGCGACATAAGCCAGAACTGGAATATGCGTATGTGTCTGCCATTGCCGAGCCACATGAGTACACTCATAATTACAAGAGTAACATAAGGAAGTGCCGAAATGAAAATCATAAACGCGTTATCCTTGATTAGAAAAACCGAAAACGCAAAACATACGGTATAAAGAGCCACAGTAAGAATGAGCTTCCATCTTTTTTTGCCGTCTTTTCTAAAAAGCAGTCCTCTTACAAGATTTGTCAGGTTAAAAGGTGCTCCCGCATATGCACCTATAAGCAGGAAATTTATAAGAAAACATACAGCTTCCCACTCCCTGCATAAGAAAAAAAGCCGAATTCTTTCTGCACTGAAATGAGTACACAATAATGCAAAGTCCAATGATACCAAAGGTCTGTGCAACAATATCAATTATATCCATAGTAAAACCAATTTATTATTCTGCAAATACATCCTCAATGCTTTCACATTCCTTTTCATCAGCCTGTTCCACCTCAACAAGACCGTTGGGTGTCTCAACCATATCCTGATTTTTGATAGACAAAAATCTGCGGACAGCAAAAAGTCTTGCAATTGCAAATATTGTAACTATGTTTTCCAGAGGACTTGCATGCACGACAATAAGCTGTCTTGCAAGTGCAAATTACAGAACCTCTATGACCGAGGTGGCAAGGACGGGGTGAAATATGCCGCAAAAATCACCAAAGAGCTTCCGGCAAGCTCTCCTTTGCCATCCGAAAAGCAATTAAAAATGCTTGATGACTGCTTTATAAAGCGAAATTTATCTCAGGGCGGATGTGCAGACCTTCTTGCAATTACATATTTTCTGTACGGACTGGGTTTATAGCCCTCTATCTGTTTCTATTATTTTTTGCTATTTCAGAAATCTGTGGAAATTTTTGGATTATATACGAATATCCGTTCTTGCTATGGGGAATCAGACATTTTGAGCAATCCTTTATTCCATTTTGGATATACTCAAACTGTCCTCCGCATTTGTCGCCGAGAGGATACAGGGGGCAATAGCAGAACATACAGTTAAAAAAATCTCCGTCTGTTTTGTGGCAGGGATAATATTCACATTCGGTATTCTTAAAATACATACTGTTATTTTTCATAATCCACTCTCCGCTCAGTCGGTGTAAACAATCTCATAGCTGTCGCCGTCCGAGATTTCTTCCATATCAATGCCTGTCATCATACTCTCGCCGTTTTTTGTAAATCCCCAGTAGCTTTGGGTTTTGTCATAATCGGCTTCTATGCCGTTTACAACCTTGACATACATTCCGTATTCTCCCTCATCTCCTGAGACAAGATTATGCTCTGTAAGGGCATCGCCAAGGGTGTCATTGTCGGTGTTTATTGTAAATGTAACTGATTTTTCCCCTACCCTCACTTTAGCGGTGATGGTTTTATCGCCTGAGCCAAATTCCGTATCGGATGTGTATACGGCATCTTTCCAAAGTTCTTTTTCGCCCGCATCCTTTTTGCATGCAGAAAGGCTTAGGCATATGGAAGTGATTGTAAATATTACGAGAATAGTGCTTATAAATTTTTTCATTTGTAATGACCTCTCTAAAATATTGTTAAGTATAATTATATATTAAATGATTAAAAATCGCAAGTCAAATACATTATTATATAAACAATTTTTTGCGAAATTTTACTATGCAACGCCAGCCGTCAACCGCTTCGAATCAGCTTCACACCGACAGTTGGTGCTCGCTTCTTCGGCGGTTTTGCCACGCATACTTCCTTCTATTCATTTTCGCTTAGCTCAATTCATAGGGAAGTATTGCGACTTTCCTAGGAAAGCAGTTCGTTGGTGCTTACGCAAAACAAAAAAGACCTCGCATATGAGGTGTACTCTAAAGGACAGTAATTTTAAAGGCTGAACGAATGGTTTCGTTCAGCCTTTTTTGTAGGGTTCGGCGGTTTCCGACGAACCGCATTGTAGGGGACGATGCCCACATCGTCCCGTTATAAGGTCTAAGGATTATCCTAAATTATTGGAAAATGTCATACATTTTCCCTGCTTGTTATAGTACCGGACATATTTGTCAAAAATATTATCTTCGAGAGACACCTAACAAAAAATATTAAGTATTTGAAGACCCTAATAACTGTCCTGTTTGTTCAATACACAACCGATAATATATTTTACACTTTTATAAATTTATAAATTTGGGTTTCGTTATTTTTTTTGTAATAGTCTGTTAAAGATATTCCATCATTCTTATCAATAGAAATGCTAAAGTAATCGCCACTTTGATTGTCAAAAACCCGATATGTATACTGATGGTTTTTTAAATCAAATGTCAAAGGAACTGATGAATAAGAAGAATTACCACCAGCAACACCAATATCATTGATATATACTTCCGCTTCCATATTTAGAATTTCTTCTGTCTGATAAATACTATCAATATACGTTATGCCTCTTGAAGTATAAGATGGAATATCATCTCCTCCTAAAATAATAGGAATCTTCTCCTCATAGGGAATTTTTGACTGATTTCTTAAATTTAGTTTATATTTTCCGTTAAAGTGCCATTCTTGTTTTACATCATCTAAATATGTAGCTACCCAACTATAAGCACTAAAGCCATTCTCCTGATTTTCTTCGCAAAGCTCATATTGTATTCGCAAATTTCCAATGGCAGTTAAATATGGAAATTCATTTTTAACGGAGTATATTCTTGTAACAATACTTTTATCACTATCAAAAGATTCGTCGATAAATGTTAGATTGCCATAAAATTCATTGTAATGACTAACTTCATTACTAATTATTTCACTCGGAATCGTATTGCTTTTAGCTTTTAACTTATCTGTACCACAGTGTTCATAACTGTCAATCTGCCAACCACCCTCATCGTAATAATTTAAATATAGTGTGTAGTGGAATACCCCTTCATAATAATCATTATGTACGGTAAGTTTACATTCTACATTGTCATTTTTTTCTTCTCTATTAGTCTGTCTCCGCAGTGTTTCCAAATTATCAACTTCAAATACTTCGTCTTGATAAATATATCTTTGCAAACATTCAGGGTATTTAGCACTTAGCATTTCTATCAGTTCATTTTCATTAGCAATATTGCTAACACCACACCCAGAAAACAGAAAAATAAGAATCACTAAAATGCCAGATAGGCTAACCTTTTTTTTCACTTTGTTTTACCTCCATATATGTTATTTATTATGTTGTGTATTATAACATATAATTATAACTTTTGTCAACATATAATATATGTGAGGTGAAATGTTATGGAAGATAAACTTATTATAAATAAAAAGAATTTGAAAGGCGAAGATGGATACAAGACATTTTCTGTAAGAATAAAAGAAGAAACTGTTTCGAAATTAAACAAACTATCTGAAGAAACTAATCGTTCAAGGAATGAACTAATCAACATTTTATTAGATTATGCCATTGATAATAGCAAGGTAAAATAATGATTTTACCAAAACGAAAACCGACAAGATTAAAAGGATATGATTATAGCACACCGGGAGCGTATTTTGTTACTATATGCACACAAAACAGAGAACAGTTTTTTGAAATAGAAAATGTAGGGAACGACCTATGTGTCGTTCTGCCTGAACAAAACAAAATTATTCATAAATGGTTAAAAGAAACAGAAAACAAATTTAATAACATAAAAATAGACAAATATGTAATTATGCCTAACCACATTCATATTATTGTCGTAATAACGGAACGACACGCAGGTCGTTCCCTACACGATGTGATGCGATGGTTTGAAACAATGGCTACAGACGAATATATCCGTGATATTAAAAAAGGTTTGCTTAAACCGTTTAATAAGAGATTGTTTCAGAAATCATTTAACGACCACATAATTCGTGGAGAAAAAGATTATCAGAAAATATGGGAATACATAGACACAAACCCTTTAAAATGGGAATTAGATTGTTTTTACAATGACGAAAGGTCGTAGCAATTTTGCTACGACCTTTTACTGTCCTTAACAGTACGCTTCTTATGCGAAGTCTTTTTGTTTACCCCAGCAACGCCCTACTTTCCCAGGCGGCTGCCCGCCAAGTATCATCGGCACCGCAGAGCTTAACTACTGTGTTCGGTATGGGTACAGGTGTGTCCTCTGCGTTATTGTCACTGAGTTC
>JAZSFO010000059.1:0-11709 GCA_045532255.1 Clostridia bacterium
GCTCACAGAACGACATGGCTACGATCCGACTTATTTCCGCTGCTGTCCGTCGATTTTAGCGATGCCTCGCTCTGAGTGAGCGTGTCAGCGCGGCGGTATTTTTACTTTAGATTTGGGGCGGATGTTCCCGAAATTCATACCAAGTGTGATATGGGATATCGTATAGCGGACGAAGCAATTGTATTGATTTCGTCCTTCATAAAATTACTCATAGTTGGAATTCGTCAAAACACTTCGTTTTTTGAAATTAACCCAAAACTACCTTTCCGTCACGGTAGTCTACACTTGTTTCTCCCTCGGGAGCGATTTCTCCCGACAGAATTGCATCTGCAAGGAAGTCCTCCACCTGAGACTGTATGGCTCTTCTTAAGGGTCTTGCACCGTATACTTCGTCATAGCCCGACTCGGAAAGATGCTCAACCAGGCTGTCCGTAAAGGTAATTTTGTGTCCCATAGCCTCCATTCTTGCCTTGAGCGACGAGAGCATAATGGATGCGATTTTCTTTATATCCTCGCTTGTGAGCTTGTGGAACACGATTATCTCATCTATACGGTTGATAAGCTCGGGACGGAATACCTCCTTGAGTTCGCCCAGAACCTTGCTCTTGATAGCCTCGTAATCTGCATCGGGATCGGCTGATGCACCGCCGAAGCCGAGAGAGGGCTTTGCCTTCTCGGTAATCATGCGTGCTCCGACATTTGAGGTCATGATTATAATCGTATTTTTGAAATCTACCCTTCTGCCCTGCGAATCGGTCAGAATTCCGTCCTCCAAAATCTGCAACAGGATATTGAACACATCGGGGTGTGCCTTTTCTATCTCGTCAAAGAGCACGACAGAATACGGCTTTCTGCGAACCTTTTCCGTAAGCTGTCCGCCCTCCTCATAGCCGACAAATCCGGGAGGGGAACCTACGAGCCTTGACACATTGTGCTTATCCATGTATTCACTCATATCTATTCGGATTACTGCATTTTCATCCCCGAACACCGCTTCGGCAAGTGCCTTGCAAAGCTCGGTTTTTCCCACACCTGTAGGTCCTAAGAATATGAATGAGCCTGTGGGTCTCTTGGGGTCCTTAAGCCCTGTTCTGCCTCTGCGGATTGCCTTGGACACGCTCACTACTGCCTCATGCTGTCCGACAACTCTGGAATGAAGAATATCCTCCATGTTTCTGAGTCTCTCCTGCTCCTCGCCTGCGAGCTTGCGGACAGGGATTGAAGTCCAGTCGGTTATAACATCGCATATTTCATCCTCGGTGACGCAAAGCTCCTCCTTGGAATTGCCCTTCTCCCACTCTGCTTTTTTGGCGGAAAGCTCGGTGCGGATTTCTTCTTCTCTGTCTCTTAATTTTGCCGCCTCTTCAAAGTTCTGATTTTCTATTGCCTTTCTCTTTTCTCCGCTTACTCTCTCCAGTTCCTCTTCGATATCCTTTATATCGGGCGGTGCGGTAAATGCTTTCATACGGATTTTTGATGCCGCCTCGTCAATTAAGTCAATCGCCTTGTCGGGAAGGAATCTGTCCGTTATATATCTTGCAGAGAGCTTTGCCGCACTTGTAAGTGCATCATCTGTTATTGTTACCTTGTGATGAGACTCATACTTTTCTCTTATACCCTTTAATATCTCAATGGTTTCCTCTACTGTCGGCTCGCCTACGGTTATAGGCTGAAAACGCCTTTCGAGCGCGGCGTCCTTTTCTATATTCTTGCGGTATTCGTCTAGTGTTGTCGCACCGATAAGCTGAAGCTCTCCTCTTGCAAGAAGCGGTTTTAATATATTTGCCGCGTCCATAGCTCCCTCTGCGGCACCTGCACCGACAAGGGTATGAACCTCATCTATAAATAATATAATGTTATTATTTTTTCTTACATCGTCAAGGGCGGCTTTTATTCTTTCCTCAAATTCGCCTCTGTACTTGGTGCCTGCTATCATGGACGAAAGGTCAAGGGAATATATTCTCTTGCCTTTTAATGTTTCGGGAATTTTGCCCTCAGCTATTTTTGAGGCAAGTCCTTCTGCAACGGCAGTCTTGCCGACACCGGGTTCACCGATAAGGCAGGGATTGTTTTTTGTACGGCGGGAAAGGATTTGTATAACCCTCTCTATCTCCTTGTCTCTGCCGATTATCGGGTCAAACTTGCCCTCCTCGGCAAATGCCGTAAGGTCTACTGCAAACTGCCTTAGGTTTTTTGCATCGCCCGAATTCTTAGCCGTCGACACTGCACCGTCATGGGATGCACCCAGAGACTTCTTTGCTGCCTCCGAAAAATCCATTTCCAGATCAATTAGTATCTTTGAGGCAACACTCTGCCCCTCTCTCATAATTGCCATAAATATATGCTCGGCTTCTATAAGAACAGCGCCTGCCTTTTTGGCTTCATTAAAGCTTATTTCGAGCACAGCACGGGTACGGGGTGTTATGGGAAGAGGCTGATTGGGATTTACCTTGCCTGTGGGCGAGGTGTATTCCGATATCTTAGAGATAACCTTGTCGTAATCTATCCCCTGCTCCTGCATTGCCGATGCCGCTCCCGAGGAACCGTCTCTTAAAATTCCTGCCAGTATATGCTCTGTTCCTACATAATTATAGCCCATCTCTGCGGCTATGTCGTGTGCTATTCTTAATATTTTTCTTGCGTTATCAGAAAATCTTGAATCCATATTACAACTCTCCTTTCAGTGTCTGTCTTACAATTTTTGCTCTGCAAAAATCCCTTTCCTGAGTTTCGTCCATCGACAGATGCGCAGGACTTGTTTCTACCATAAGTCTGCTTAGTGTCCCCGGCTCAATATCGCCGATAAGACCAAGTGATATTCCCCAACGGACATTTGAAAACAAATTAAGCATCTCCTTACTGCTGAGAAGCCTTGCACTTTTTAAGATACCCAGAGAACGCATTATCTTGTCCTCAAGGGATGCGCCCTGCGATTTATGAAGATTTTGTCTAAGCTCTCTTTCCTTGGAAATAAGCTGATTTACAACATCATTAAATCTAAGTATAATTTCCTTTTCGCTAAGACCCAGAGTAGTCTGGTTTGATATCTGGAAAAGATACCCCATCGCCTTAGAGCCTTCGCCGTACATTCCTCTTACAGTAATACCGAGCTTTCCCAGTGCACCGAAAAGTTTGTCGGCTATATTTGCCTTGCATATTGCGGGAAGATGCATCATGCACGATATCCTCATTCCCGTACCGACATTTGTGAGACAGCTTGTAAGATAGCCGTATTTGGGATGAACGGCATATGAAATGCTGTCCGCAACCGCCAAATCAAGACGGGATATAAGCTCGTATGCCCTGTCACATTCAAAGCCCGAGAAAATTGCCTGCATTCTTATATGGTCTTCCTCATTTACCATTACGCTTAAACTTTCGTCAGAGCTTATAAAAACCGCAGACGGTCTTTTCTTCCCTGCGAGATTAGGGCTTATAAATCGCTGTTCGACAAGCATTTCCAATTCCCCCTGGGATAAAGCAAGGATGTCCTTACCCTCAAAGCCGAGTCCCGATGCACTAAGGGCATTCTTTGTAAGCTCTGTAACTCTCTTTGCATCGTCATCGGACATGCGGTGAGGAAAGGGAATACCGCTTATGTTTCGGGCAAGGCGGACTCTGGTGCTCAGAACTATATCGCTTTGATAGAGAGAATCACGATACCATTTAGCCATTTTCCTTTTCCTCCAGTTTTCTTATTTTGTCACGGATTACTGCCGCATCTTCATAGCGTTCGTCAATAATTGCTTTTTTGAGGTTATCCTTAAGCTCGTCAAGCTCGTTTTTCTTGCGGATTTTCTCTCCCTCTTTTCCCCCGAGGGTGCCCTTATGTGTTGTGGACGGCTGTATGCGCGAAAGTGAATTTTCTATAATATCTCCGAATGTATCATAGCATCTGTCACAACCCAGAAGTCCGCTACGGCGGAATTCATCATAAGATGTACGGCATACGGGACATATTTCCTCGCTTCTTTTGGGTGCTGACGAATGGGGAACGGATATAAAGTCATTAAGTATACTTCCTATATCAAACACGGCATCGTGCTGACCCATATACCCCAGAGCCTTTGCACAGGAAGAGCAAAGGTGATGCTCTGTCTTTTTCCCTCCCGATATCTGTTTGTAATGAAAAACCGCTTCCTTTGATTTACAATTTGTACACAGCATAATAAAACCCTCCTAAGCACACGGGTGCCGAGCCCCGTATGCCTTAAATTTTTAAAATTTGCACACTTTTCATTTGTCGTCCTGGCAAGGCACAAAGCCTACCTTGGTCCTCCGCATAAAACTAAACTATATTTTATACATTTAAGGTCGAAGAGTTTTAAGATAGTCAATTTTGTGTCAAGACAAGTAAAATCTCGCAGGGAATACTTTCGTATTTTCAAGAGATTTTATGCAGTATTGTCCGAAATTGCCATCTTAAAACCATGCCGGGTCCGGTTCCCGTGTGCTTACACAAATAAAAGCAACATGTTTTTGAATATGTCTGCTCTTACCCTGTTTTTAAGAACGCCGTCAGAAATAGCACCGAGGGCGTTTCCCGAGCACGCAGTCATAATGATATTAGCTTCGGCAGTACCGATAATGTTATTTACATACAGGGTGTTTAGAATACCCTCCAGGGTAATTATATCCACATTGGAACCCATAGTATTCAATATATGTTCAATAAGGCTGTCCTTTGTAAGATTGACTCTTGTTATCTTGACATAGCCTCCTCCGCCCCTTCTGCTCTCAACCAGATATCCCCTCTCGGTAGTAAATCTGGTTTGAATTACATAATTTATCTGCGACGGCACACAATTAAAGTATGAGGCAAGCTCGTTTCGTTTAAGCTCAACACTGCTTTGTGCCTCAAGAAGCTCGCTTATAAAGCTCTCTATAGAATCGCTTATCTTCACGGGGAAAAACCTCCTTCAACAAAATTTGACTTTGACTTTCTTTGACTTTTACGAGTGCATTATACCTCACAAATTCAAATTTGTCAAGAGTTAATTTAATAAGTTTTTAGAAAATTTTTTAAATATGCAAAAATTGCCATAAAATGTGTATAAAAAGGGCTTTCAAAAAGTTAAAACGCCACAAAACCCAGTATTTATGCGGTTTTTGAAAATGTATTTTTATTAAATTCATAATTTTTGGACAGGCTTTTTTCGTTTTTATTTGATAAAAATTTACCAAAAAAGTTATTACAAAAATGTTAAATAAAATATTATGTAACCTATAAAAAATTTTTATTTTTTTTGCAATTTTTTTTTATTTTCTTCGATATTTTTTTGTGGATAACAATGTGGATATGTGGATTAAACCCACTAAAACTCTGTCTTTTGGGTTGCTTCGTTTTTTGCTTAATTTTGTGCAGAGCATCTTGTCAAGAACAAAAATTTAACAAAATATAATTTGTTTTTTATAAGATTTTTTTCTTGACAAGATGGTTTTCATGCAAAAAAGGTTTCGTATAAAAGTTATTATTTATTGTGTTATGTAAACCTACAGGCAGGGTTTGTTTTTTTGAAAAGTTTGATAATGTTAAACCTTTGTTTCATAACATAATTTATAAGGGCATAAATATAATTAGAAAGGCAAGAGCAAAAAAATTATCGATATGCAAACTTCGTTTGCTCGATATTTTTGTTATCACAAAATCATATGTTTTGCGGTGCATCGTAAACGCTGCACCCTACAGCAAAACTCGATATGATATGAATTCATATCGATGCGTTGCTAATGCAACGACGGAAAGGACGGTTGATATATGAGAGTATTGCGTATAGGCGACAGCGGTACAGATGTTGAATATCTGTCGCTAGCACTTACAAGAGCAGGCTTTGGAACAGGGGGAATAAAAAACGAGTTTGACACCTCGGTTCACAATGCACTTGTGGCATTTCAAAACAGCGTTTCTATAAGTGCTGACGGAATAGCGGGGGAAATGACATACGAATATCTTCTCCCCTACTTAAGAGGCTACGACTCTGTTGTAATTGCAGAGGGCGAAAACATAAGCACACTTGCAAACCGCTTTGGCACCACCGAAGAGGCAATAAGAACCGCAAATCCGTTTTTGACGGACTTTTTGCCCGGTGCATCTGTCATAGTACCCTTTGGCTTTGATGTAACCCCTACAAATGTCAATTATTCCTGGGAGCTTGTGTCACTTATAACAGACGGTCTTAAGGCGAGGTATCCCTTTATCACAAAGGCAAGGGCAGGCTACTCCGTAATGGACAAAAGTCTTGACTACCTTGTAATAGGAAACGGAAGCAAAAGAGCGTTTTTTAACGCCTCGCATCATGCAAACGAATGGATTACAACGCCTGTTCTTCTTAAGTTCACCGAGGACTACCTCAAGTCATTAAGCTCCAATGATGTGCTCTCTGATATAAACCCCAGAGAGCTTTATGAGACAAAAACCCTCTATGTAATGCCTCTTGTCAATCCCGACGGCGTTGACCTCGTGACAGGCTCCATACCAATGACATCACAGTTCTATGTAAATGCACGGGCGATAGCCTCCGCGTATCCCGACATAGAATTTCCAAACGGTTGGAAAGCCAACATACTCGGAACAGACCTTAACCTCAACTACCCTGCGTCGTGGGAACAGGCAAGAGAAATCAAAAGTGCTCAGGGCTTTATTTCTCCTGCACCGAGAGACTATGTGGGCACATCTCCCCTCTCTGCGCAGGAAAGCAGGCATGTGTACAATCTTACACTGAGAGAAGATTTTGACCTTACCGTTTCGCTTCATACACAGGGTGAGGTTATATATTGGAAATATCTAGATTATCTGCCCCCAAGAAGCGAAGAAATAGCCGACAGGCTCTCCGAAGTGAGCGGATACACAAAGGAAATAACACCCTATGCCTCGGGATTTGCGGGATATAAGGATTGGTATATATCCTACTACAACCGCCCCGGATATACAGTAGAAATCGGCATGGGAACTAATCCCCTGCCGATTTCCGAATTTAATAATATTTATCCTGCTGTTCAAAGGCTTCTTACAGAGGCTTTATATCTGACCTGAGGTGTCCGCACACAACTCTTTCTATGCCGGAGAGGTCTTTTTCCCTTGTTATATTCTCAAACATGGTCTTCATAATCATTTCCACATCGTCCGCCTGACCCATGCCCACTTCAAAGGCAAGAATACCGCCTGATTTGAGACAGCAGGGGGCATTTTGGGTAATTGCTCTGTAGAATTCAAGACCGTCACCTCCGCCGTCTAAGGCAAGGTGCGGTTCATAATGCACAACATTTGTCTCAAGCTCCGATATATCTTCCGTGGGTATGTAAGGCGGATTGGATACAAGGACATCTGCCCTTGCGCAGTACGGCTTATATGCATCGTGCAGTTCAAAGCTGACATCTGCTCCGTTTGACTTCGCATTGGATTTGGCAATCTCAAGCGCTGACGGACTTATATCCAGAGCCGTAACTCTGCTTCCCTTGATATATCGGGACAGGGCAACGGCAATTGCACCCGAGCCTGTGCACATATCTATTATATAAGGACATGGAATATCCTTTGTCTCCGCAATGACTTTTTCTACAAGGATTTCCGTATCGGGTCTTGGAATAAGGACATCGGGTGTAACCTTGAATTCCAGGGACATAAACTCCTTTATGCCTGTTATATAGCTTACAGGCTCATTATCTCTGCGTCTTGAGATATAATCAAAATATGTGCTTCGTGCATCCTCTGCCATAACGGCATCTCCGTGAACCGTAAGGTACAGACTATCACACCCGAGCACATGGCAAATAAGAATTCTTGCATCGAGCGATGCGGTTTCCAGCTTGACTTCGTTAAGCAAGGCGATGCCCTCCCTGAGTGCATCGCCTATTGTATATCCTACCATTTGTCATCCTCACTGTTTCCTGTAATAACCGCCTTCATGGATGCTATTGCTACCTCAAGCTGACTGTCATCAGGCTCTCTTGTGGTTATAAGCTGAAGCCACAGACCGGGTTTTGTAAGTATTCTGGTCACAGGGCTTTTGCTTCTTCCTGCAAACTTGATAAATTCATATGATATTCCTGCAACAAGGGGCATAAGTGCAAGGCGGAAAAGAAGATTTTTCCACATTACATCCCATCTCAGAAACGAAAACATAATAATGCTCACTACCATGACAATAAGCAAAAAGCTTGTTCCGCATCTGGGATGAAGTCTTGACTCTTCTCTTGCATTTTCCACAGTAAGCTCCTTGCCGTTTTCGTATGTTGCAATAGTTTTGTGCTCGGCACCGTGATATTCAAAAACCCTTTGTATATCCTTCATGCGTGATACCAAAAGCAGATAGCCAAGGAATATCGCCATTCTCATTACACCCTCGGCAATGTTCAGGACAAGTCTTGACTTTATAAAAATTCCCACAAGACTTGCAAGAGCATTTGGCAGAAGCACAAACAAACCTATGCTGAAAAATACCGCCACTACAACTGCAAAGTATATGGCAATATCCTTTATCTTGTCGCCGAATTTATTTTCCAGCCATGTTTCAAAGCGGGACGGCTTGTAGTCCTCTTCGTCCTCCAGATCCATCTGGTCTGCAGAAAACATAAGACACTTCATTCCTGTAACAAGCGAGTCTACAAAAGAAAACACTCCCCTTACAAGAGGTATCTTATTTAGCTTGTACTTTGTGACAAAGCTATTTACGGCTTTTTTGTCTATGACAATTGTTCCGTCTCCCTTACGGACTGCGGTTGCTATATCCTTGGGTCCTCTCATCATAACACCCTCTATTACCGCCTGACCGCCTATTGAGGTCATGTGGCACGGGGTTTCTTTGCATTTATTATTACTCATAATCTTCTCCTACCTTCTGAAATCATTATACCTTTGTCTCACCGACAAGTCAACTGCTATTTTGTTACTATTGTGTTAATTATGAAAATTCGGGTATGTATCTTGTGTCCGAGCATCCCTCGTCCTGAATGTAGGCATTCTTAATTCCCAGAGAAAGTGCATAGTCCACAAGCTTGTCATACTCCCTTTGCGACGGGGTCTCCGACAGCTCGGGATAATCCTCAAATTTCCGTATCGGTGTGTATTGGTTCATTATACTTATGTATATGCTGTCTCCGTAGGTTTTGTAAAGGTATTCTATTACAGCCTTGGAATTTGCCAGACTTCCGGGAAGAAGCAGATGTCTTACTATTACTCCGCTCTGCATAATGCCGTCGTTATCAAATACAGGCATGGGCTTTTGTCTCACCATCTCCTCCAAGGCTTCCTTTGCGAACTCAGGATAGTCGGGTGCGCCAGAATATTTGGATGCCGTATTAGGATTTATATACTTAAAATCCGTAAGGTATATATCTATCCTGCCGTCAAGAGGATTTATACATTTTTTTAGCTCATATCCCCCTGTATTGTATACTATGGGTATCTTAAGCCCTTTTTGCCGAGCCTTATCGATGGCATCTGCAATACCCACGGAAAAATGTGTGGGGGTTACAAGGTTGATGTTGTGTGCTCCGCTTTCTTCAAGAGCAACAAATTCCTCCGCAAGCTCCTCTGGCGTAAGTCTTCTTCCCGACACATTCATGGCGATTTTGCTGTTCTGACAATAGATACATCTAAGTGAGCAACCGCAGAAAAACACAGCTCCCGACCCTCTTGTTCCCGATATACAAGGCTCCTCCCACATGTGAAGCATGGTGCAGGATATGTATATCCCCTCGGGGTATCCGCAGTAGCCGTAAGGACTCATGCTGCGGTCTGTATTACACTGTCTTGGGCACAAATTGCAATTCATATCCAACCTACTTTATCTGCATATAGCGTTTTCTGCGTTCCTGTCTCTTTTCTCGGAGCTTTTTCATTCGTTTTTCCCTGCGGTAACGGATGAGGGCATAGAGCACCGATACAACGAGTGCTATCCAGAATATCACCTTGAAGACGGTGCGGATTTGCCTTTGTTGTTTTTCGGTCTTTATAATGGATTTGTATTTGCTGAGGTCCTCGGTAAATTCCATATCAATGCTGTATGTGTCGGAATACCAAAGTCCGAAAGCATTAAAGCACCTTACTGCCGACTTGTCGTAATCTCCCTTATCGAAATCCGGCTCCATATACTCCACCAGACATTTCTGTGCATACGGGTTAGTAAGTGATGCACTTATGCCGTCCGAAACAATAAGGCTGTAGTCTCTGTCACCTGTGCACATGAAAACAAATATACTGTTGTTTCTGCCGATTTTTGCCACGCCAAGCTCATCAAAGAGCTTTGATGCATATTCGCTCACATTAAGCTCGCCCGTATCCTCTGCGGTGAGAAAAATTATTCTCGCACCTGTCTTTTCGCTAAGGTACTTGTTCTGAGTATATATGTATCTTTCCGTTTCCTCAGAGAGAACATCTGCAGTATCAATAACGGACAGAAAGTCCTCGGCTTTTTTTGCCAAAACGGGCAAGGAAAATACAAATGTAAATATGATAAAAAGCGTAATAATTTTTTTCAATACAATCATTCCCGACATAATAAATTACATTACTATTGTACCACATATAACGGAATTTGCAAAGAGAAAAATTATTTTAATTTTTTTACAGATTTTACTTGACAAACGGGATGTTTTGCAGTACAATATTTAATTGTAGCGGATATGCCAAGTGGTTAACACGCGCCTATAGCTCAGTAGGATAGAGCGAACGCCTCCTAAGCGTTAGGCCGGTGGTTCGAATCCACTTAGGCGCGCCATATTTCGGGGTGTAGCGCAGTTGGTAGCGCACCAGACTGGGGGTCTGGGGGCCGTGGGTTCAAGTCCCGTCACTCCGACCATAATTATAAACCCTTGAAATTACTGAGAAAGTCAGTAGTTTCAAGGGTTTTCTTGTGTTTTTGAACTGCTTCCAAGAGACACAAAATGACGAAAAAAAGCATATAATATTGTGTCAAAATTGTGTCAAAGTTAATTGTTAATAACGGATTATAATCCGCAGATTTTCTTGCATATCAGTCCTATAATTTCTGTAGTGTCGAAAAACCGCAGAAAAGAGGAGACATTATGCCCGAGATCATTGCGCTTGCAAGGAATGTACGAAAAATAAGGACTGAGATGAAACTATCACAATTACGGTTCGCCATGGAATGTGATATAAGTCTTGATATTTTAAACCAGATAGAGCGGGAGAAGACTAATCCTAGACTCAGCACATTACAAAAAATCGCTTCGTATGTAGGGTGTACCGTAGCAGACCTTTTGAAAATTGACGATACAAACAAATAATACCTAATATATTCCGCAGACTATCTGCGTATTTAGAGCTATAATTCTCTTTGATGTCATATTTTGTCGAAAAGAGGTTATATATAGTGTCTAAAAAAGAGGAAACAATTGAAGAAAAGCTTTCATACCGCGAAAAGCTAACTGTTACACATGCAATATATATTGAGGGTTGTTCTATATTTCCTATTTGTCCGAGATGCAAAATCTCATTTGAGTACGAATATCAGGCATTCTGTGACCGATGCGGACAACGGTTGGGATGGAAAAACTACTATAGAGCAAAGATTATTTATCCCAATGAAAAAGACCGTCTGTAGCTAAGAGTATTTCCCCGATTTTGTGTAAACTCCAAAATGATAATATAATTTAAGTGATTTATGAGGGATGAAATCCGTATTTTGGGATTTCGTCCCTCAGTTCATATATAGCATAAAAGTATAGGCATGTCAAGGGCGCCCTCAT
>JAZSFO010000048.1:0-6182 GCA_045532255.1 Clostridia bacterium
TACGAATACTCATATTTACAGTTGCCATAATGTATTACCTCCTTACTTTAGTATATACATTGTACCACAAAATATGTGCATCGTCAATACATTCTGCTAAATTTTAGATTATGTTTTCGGCATTTTTCGACACTCTTTATACCATCGCGTCAAGTCAGGAACTAAAACTCAAGGTTTTTATATATTTATGGTTTCCCCCGCTTTTATGCAGTATATCTCGCCTTTAATGTCCGCCCAAACATCAATCATCGACGGGTTATGTATAATCTTTTTGTCATAGCTCGTTTGAAGTCCTTGATATGCTTTAACATAATCGTAAATTTCAATATTTGCAGCATACCAAACATGTTTATATCCTCTAGCATATTTGGGGAATTTTTCAATGACATCCCAATTATCATTATAGTCAAATTCGTAGCTATGTCCCCATAAATAAAACATCTCTTTTTTAATTTCAGCAAATTCAGCGTTAAAATCCCAAAAAATTTAATTACCAATCATTTCGGTCATATTGTTCTGCTTTACCTCCCTGATATCTTGTTTTTGGGGTAAAACAAAATTAAAGGCATTGTGGTAAATCTCAAATTCCGTCTCAAGAGCATCTATAATCTCACCATCAACACAAAGTCTCATTTTACCGTCCAAGGGGGATATTTTAGCTTTTGGCATTTTTAAGCAGATATTACCGTCTATATTTTTTATAATATTTATGCCCGTTTCCTCGCAGAAACAGGCAATAAATCAAACATTATTCTTCGGTAAGCATAGGCCCTACATCACACACATTGCCTGCTCCCATAGTAATTACCACATCGCCCTCACTTGCGTTGTCCCTTATATATTTCCTGATGTCCTCAAAATCCTTTATATATACTGCATTCTCTATCTTATCTGCAAGATCTTTTGCATGAACGATGCCTGTATCCTTTTCTCTTGCGGCATAGATATCTGTTATAATTACCTTATCTGCCCTACAGAGAGTCGTTGCAAAGCCGTCCATAAGACTAAGAGTTCTGGTGTATGTGTGGGGCTGGAATATTAAGTAGCTCACATTATGCTTAACATTGGAAAGTGCATTAAGAGTTGCATCTATCTCTGTGGGATGGTGTGCATAATCATCTATTACAAGTGCTCCGTTTACAAATCCCTTCTTTTCAAAACGGCGTCTTGTACCTGTGTAACGCTCAAGCCCTTTCTTTATTGCATCGGCGTCTATGCTCATCTTGTGTGCTGTAAGTGCCACTGCAGTTGCATTAAGTACATTGTGAATTCCCACAACCGAGAGACTTAGTCTCACAAAAAGGCTGTCTCCCGAATACACATCAAAGGACGGGTATCCGTAGCTTGAAAATTCTATATTTCTTGCAGAAAAATCTGCACCCTCAAAACCGAATGTATATACAGGTGCATCCGCCTTTGAAACAGCCATTAGGGCATTGGGATTTTCTTTATTAACTGCAAGAAAGCCCTCATTTGGAATAAGCGATACAAAATCCGAAAATGCATCCATTATATCGTCTAAATCCCTGTAATAATCCAGATGGTCCTCTTCTACATTGAGGATTATTGCAATACGAGGGAAGAACTTAAGGAAGTTTCGCATATACTCGCATGTCTCTGTAAGAAATGCGTCTCCTCCGCCGATACGAAGATTGCCCTCAATGCCGTCTAGTGTACCTCCTACCATTACAGTAGGGTCAAGACCAGCATCGATAAGAACATATGCAAGCATGGAGGTTGTGGTGGTCTTGCCGTGAGTGCCTGCAACACTAATCGCATCTTTATAATCCTTCATTATGAGACCAAGCATGGTAGCACGGTCTATAAGCTCTATACCCTTTTTCTTAGCTTCTATTATCTCGGGGTTGTCATCATGTACTGCAGATGTATAGACTACAAGGTCCTGATTATTGATGTTACTTCCCTCATGTCCTACACTAACCTCAGCGCCGAGACTTCTGAGCTCCTTAACCGATTCGCTCTCGGATATATCCGAGCCTGATATTCTGTATCCTCTATTAAGTAATATCTTGGCAATACCGCTCATGCTGACACCGCCAATTCCTATGAAGTGAACAAATTTACTCAAGGCAAACACTCCTTGCAATTTATGTGATACATAAATTATACACCCTTTTTATTAAAAAATAAACACTTATTTTACAATAAAGAATATTTTTTCAAAAAAAGGCAAACGATAGTCTCAACAACCTACACCAAAGATGGTTTTCGGATATAAACTTGAACTCTAACTTCGTTAAAATCCAAATTTATTATCTGAAAACTCCAAAGGACCTCAAAGGTAAGAATTTTTGAGGATATTTTGGTGCGAAGGACGAAGGAAGGCTTTGTGCCTTTCGAGGACGACAAGTCAAAAGATACCAAAAATTCTACGTTTGAGGCATCCTTGGCGTCGGTTGATGAGACTACTTACAAATAGCAGAAAGGAATTGAGCAAATGGAAATAACAGACATCAGAATAAGACAAATGGCAAACGACGCCAGAATGAAAGCGGTTGTATCGGTAACCTTTGACAACTGCTTTGTAGTTCATGATATAAAAATAATTGCAGGCGATGAAAAGCTCTTTATTGCTATGCCAAGCAGAAAAACCCCCGACAATGAGTTCAAAGACATAGCCCACCCCATAAATCCTGCCATGAGGGAAAAGCTCTCGGACATGATACTCGAAAAATACCATTCTAATCTTATACAAGAACAAAGTGAAATGATGTAAGCAGTTGCGTTAGTATCCAAACACGCCTAAAACAAGTAAAATAGTCATTTCTCATTGCCCGCGGTCTTGAAATACTATAAGCCTTGACAAATCTCCTGAGATAATATAAAATTTAGATAAATATTGTCGAAAAAGGAGATTTTGTCAATGTCTATTATTAAAGAATTTAAGGAATTTGCATTTAAGGGCAATGTGCTCGACATGGCTGTCGGTGTTGTAATAGGTACTGCTTTCGGTAAGATAGTTACATCTGTTGTAAACGATGTAATAATGCCCCTTTTTGCAACAATGCTTAGCGGCATCAAGTTTACAGACCTTAAGATTGTACTTAAGGAAGAAAATGCAATTATGATTGGAAACTTTATTCAGTCATTTGTAGATTTTATTATAATTTCTGCATCGGTCTTTCTTTTTGTAAAGCTTATTAACTCCTTTAAGAAAAAGAAAGAAGAACCCGCCCCCGAACTGCCAAAGGCTCCTTCAACCGAAGAGCTTCTTACAGAAATAAGAGACCTTCTTAAAAAATAAAACATATAAAATTTCAAGGGAATGTAAAAATCTGATTTTTACATTCCCTTTTTCCATAATTTGATACTTGTTTTTTGCTTTGAGATAATGTAATATTATACGCGATGGTTGACATAATTATTATTATTATTATTTTCAAAGGAGGATTTTTTGTGTCAAAACTTAAAAAATTTGTTTCATCTGTGGCGACAGCGGCAATTCTGGTTTCCGGAATTTCCACAGCTTCTTTTGCAACTATCTCCGGCGATGTACAGGGCACGGATTACGAAGAGGCGGCAAAGGTTCTCGGAGCATTCGAAATAATGGTTGGAGATGCAGGTACAGGAATGTTCAGACCCAATGACCCCATAAAGCGTTCCGAGGTTACAAAGGTAGCCGTAGCTCTCAAGGGACTCTCAAGTGTTGCAAATTCTTCTACCCAAACAAAGTTCCCCGATGTAGAAAAGGGTCACTGGGCAACAGGCTATATAAATGTAGGTACAACCGAGGGACTTATCATAGGCGATGACACGGGCAACTTCCGTCCCGATGACAACATCACCTATTCCGAGGCAATTACAATTCTTGTAAGAGCACTTGGCTACGAACCGCAGGCTCAGTCAAAGGGCGGATATCCCACAGGTTATCTTGTATCGGGTAACTCAATGGGACTTACAACAGGTGTTGCCGTAGCTCAGGCACGAAGCTCAAAGCCCGTATCAAGAGGACAGATAGCACAGCTTGCATATAATGCACTTAACATCAACCTCATGGAACAGGTAGGCTTCGGAAGCGGTGCAAAGTATGAAATAACAGACGAAACACTTCTCACCTCAAGACTTGATGCAAAACTTGTGGAGGGAAAGGTAACCGCAGTAGGAAGCTCCTCGCTTGAGGGAAGCGGTGTAGACAAGGGACAGATAGAGATAGACGGCAAGGTATACAAAACAGGCAAGGCTGATGTAAGAAATGTACTCGGTCTCTATGTAGATGCATATATTACAGATAAGTCTTCCTCAAAGGATAACAACACCGTTAAGGTAATTGTTCCGAGTCAGGGCATGAATGATATTACCACAATATCCGCCGATGACATAGCAGACATTACCTCCTCTGCATCAGGCAAGGAAATAAGCTATATCAAAGGCTCCAAAAAATACAAAATCAGCATACCTCAGAATTCACTCATCGTATACAACGGCAAGGCTTCCGACATGGATGCGCTCAAGGTAATAAAATCAGGAAGCATAATGATTGCTGACGATGATAAGAAAACCGTATTTATAAACGAGACAGAAAACTATGTAGTTGACGAGGTTATAGCATCCTCTGACAGAATAATTGACAAATACGGAAAGTCTCCCCTCACTCTTGACAAGGAGGACGAGAAATTAACATTTGTTCTCGAAAAGGATAACAAAATAACAGATATATCTGCTCTTAAGGAATGGGATGTAATAACCCTTACAATGAGCAAGGACAAGAGTGTTATTTACGGAACTGTTATAAACAACCCCGTAGAAGGTAAAATAACCGAAATAGACGATGAATATGTATATGTAGGCGACAAAAAGTTTAAGGTTTCTATAAGCTACCCCGAAAAAATAGAGATAGACGATGAGGGTATCTTCTATCTTGATCAGGAAGGAAAGATAGCCGCTTTTGACGAGGGTAAGGCATTAGACAGAAGCTACGCTTATATATCCGACATGGGTACAAAATCAGGGCTTAACCAAAAACTTGAGCTTGAAATATTTGATGCTCAGGGCAAGCTCTCCCGTGTGACTGCCGCATCAAAAGTATTAGTTGACGGAAAGTCATATACAACTGTCCAGACAATACAGAATGCAATCGGCGGTAAGGGTCAGCTTGTATCAGTTAAGTTTAACTCTCAGGGTGAGTTATCCGAGGTAACAAAGAGCACTGAGGGCGAAATCGATGAGGACAAATTTGTTCTCAATCTTTCCGAAGATGATGTAGTATACAATGCAAAGACCTCCAAACTTCTTGCAAGCGATATGGAAGTAAGAGTAGGTGCAGATACAATCGTATTTGACCTCCCCGCAGGCGGTGACAGCGAGGACTATTCCATCGCAGGAAAGAGCTTCTTCTCCGACGGCGACAAGTATGATATAACCGTTTATGATGTTAGCGAGGATTTAACCGCTGGAGTCATTGTGGTAACAAGCTCCGAAAACAAGGCAAGCGAGGACAGCAGTGCGGTTATTGTAGACAAGCTTACAAGCTACAAGGATGAAGACGGCGATACTGCCGAAAAGCTCTACGCTTACCAAAATGGCGAAAGAATATCCCTCACCGCAAAGGCAGGAACATTCAAAAAAGGCTCTTCTAAACTTGAAGCAGGCGATATAATTCAGGTTAAAGCAGACTCCAAGGGAAGTGTAAAGGCTATTGAGGTTCTCTTTGATATAGATACCAAGGGTACGGAAATAAGCAAAAAACTTTCCGATAACCTTACACTTGAATACGGCAAGGTGGTTAAGAAGTTTGACACCTCCTTTAACCTTACTGTAGACAGCAACAGTGCAAAGAACTACACAATAGGCGATGCCAAAATTCATGTGGTAGATACTTCAAAGAAAACAGGTGTAGTATCCGTAGGTTCTGCATCCGATATACAGAAGTTTGACGATGCAAAGCCCGAGAGAGTATTTGTAAGAATATACAAGGATGCTGTTGAGGATATAATAATCATAAAATAAGTGTAAACAATAAAAAAGGTCAGATAAGCGGCTCACTCATAAGGAAGTATTAAGATGCGGCGATACAATTAGTTGAGTATTTCCCCGATTTTGTGTAAACTCCAAAATGATAATATAATTTAAGTGATTTATGAGGGATGAAATCCGTATTTTGGGATTTCGTCCCTCAGTTCATATATAGCATAAAAGTATAGGCATGTCAAGGGCGCCCTCAT
>JAZSFO010000062.1:0-2529 GCA_045532255.1 Clostridia bacterium
GAAATATTACATAAAAATGTAATATTTCCCACATAATGAGTAATTTGTAAGTTTTATTGTGCATTCAGGTTTTTGACTTATGTATAATCTATGCCTTTTTGCGATCTGAAGTTTTTTTACATTTCCTTTTTTATATCAAATCTGCAATGTCCAATATAAGTTTTTCTGTCTTTTCCCATCCAAGACAAGGGTCTGTGATGGACTTTCCGTAGATGTTCTCTCCTATCTTTTGTGCACCGTCTTCGATATAGCTTTCTATCATAAAGCCCTTTACAAGCTTCTTTATATCATTACTGTGTGTGCAGGAGTGGATTACATCCTTTGCGATTCTCACTTGCTCAAGGTATTTCTTGCCTGAATTTGCATGGTTTGTATCTATAATGACCGCTGGATTGGTAAGTGGTGATTTTTTATATAGTTCTGCAAGGTGAATAAGGTCTTCGTAATGATAGTTAGGTATCGATTGACCGTGTTTGTTCATATAGCCTCTAAGGATTGCGTGAGTGAGGGGATTGCCCTGGCTTTCGACCTCCCATCCTCTGTAAATGAATGTATGGGAATGCTGACCTGCGGTGATGGAGTTCATCATAACCGACATATCTCCTGCTGTCGGATTTTTCATGCCGACGGGAATATCAAGTCCGCTTGCAGTAAGGCGGTGCTTTTGATTTTCCACAGACCTTGCACCGATTGCAACATATGATAACAAGTCAGACAGGTATCTGTAATTCTCGGGGTAAAGCATTTCGTCCGCACAAGTAAAGCCGGTTTCTTTAATCGCCCTGAGATGCAGGTTCCTTATTGCTACAACACCCTTTAGCATATCCGACTCCTTGTTGGGATCGGGCTGATGAAGCATACCTTTGTAGCCGTCGCCGGTAGTTCTGGGCTTGTTGGTGTAAATTCTCGGTATAATGAGGATTTTGTCCTTTACATCTTCCTGAACCTCTCTGAGACGGGTGATGTAATCAATAACGCTGTCATCATGGTCGGCAGAGCAGGGACCGATAATAAGAATGAGTCTGTCATCTCTTCCCTCAAATACTTCCTTGATTTCTTCGTCTCTTTCTGTCTTTATCTTTTCAAGCTCCGCTGTAATCGGGTACTCTTGTTTTATCTCCATCGGTATTGGTAATTTGCGTTTGAAAACCATATTCATTATAAGCTTCCTCCTTAAAAATTATTTTTTATCGAATAACGCTCTGCGCTTAGTGGAATGACGCATCATTTTTCTCATTGAGTCTGTGTCTTCTGCTTCTAGAATTAATTTAAGCTCCCGGAATTTATTCATAAACATATCCATTTGGTTTAGCAGAGCATCCTTGTTTGCTATAAAAAGCTCACTCCACATCAAATCATTTATGCGGGCAATTCTGGTCAGGTCTCGGAAGGAGTCTCCCGTAAACTTCTCCATGTTTTCCTTGTCATTGCAGGTCATCAGTGTAATTGCTATACAATGAGTAAGCTGTGAAAGAAAGCCAATCATTTCGTCATGCTCCTCGGGGGAGAGCGTTGTAACATTCGAAAATCCAAGAAGCCTTCCAAGCTCAAGACAAGTACTTATTGCCTCGGGGGTGTTTTTGTCCGTGGGAGTAACAATATAGTTTGCACCCTGAAACATCTTGTCCGTGCTGTTTTCAACTCCCGAAACCTCACGTCCCGCCATTGGGTGTGCCGAAATGAATTCCACATCATCTCTCAATATATCCTGAATTTTATAAACAATACTTGTTTTAACACCTGTTACATCTGTTATGATTGCTCCGCTTTTAATATGCTTTTGGTTTTGTTCAATCCATTCCACAAATACATGAGGATAAAGAGCAAATATTACAAGGTCTGCATCGCCGATTATTCTTTCGTCAAGTTCTGTTGAACCTTCGTCAATAATCTTTTCACTAAGTGCATAATCTATCGAGCTTTGCTCCTTGGTAATTGCACTTATATGAAATCCAAATCGTTTAAGAGCTCTTGCATAGCTTCCGCCAAGAAGTCCTAGTCCGACTATAAGTATTTTCTTGCGTATATCTACTATCATCTTAATTCCTCCCAAAAACAAAAACCCCGCTTGTATGGTTACAAGTGAGGTTTTATAACATTATATAAGGTCAAATAATCTTAAAAAATGCTTCTTAATCTCACAAGTAACTTTTCCATGGCAAAATAAGTATAGCCAAAATAAAAGACTACACTAAATATAAAGAAATATTTGCTTGTGTTCATAAGAGCCAAGTTCATAATAATTACCTTTAAAATTAAAATTTTAATCATTCTATCACTTTAAGGCGAAATTGTCAAGATAAAATTTTGCAAAAAAATATATTTTGCAAAACTTAATTATCCAAGATGTCCCAAATCTTGACACTAAAGCAGAAAAGTGATATAATCAACCTAGTGTGACAGGACTCGAACCAACATTGGTTTCACATGACAATTTTACCCGAAACTGCAGTAAATTCCTTGAAAATACGACAGTATTATCTTCGTAATTTACTTTGTTTCACCCAAAATTGTCTATGTGAAACTGCT
>JAZSFO010000080.1:0-7399 GCA_045532255.1 Clostridia bacterium
AATTTTTGCACACAAAAAAAAGACCTTTTTATCAGCACTCAATATGATACCATAGCAACACATAAAAGTCAAGCAATTTTTTCAAATTTGTTAAATATATATTGTTTTTGTTTTTACAAATCGAGGTATGCCTATTTTACCCAAAAAGACTGCCTCGCTAAAATAGAGAGGCAGTCCTATGACTTGGAGTTTATTTGATTTTAATCTATGATTATTCAAATGTGAAGCCTAATTGTTCTGCGGTTCTGGCAGCGGCTTTGCCCAGAGGAATCAACTCATTATTAACTTCCCATAAAGTAAAGACCTTAGCTTCTGTAAATTTAACACCTTCATCAAAATACACATGTATTAAACTATCATCAACAGTACTAATTTCCTCGTCAGCGACCGCTACCATCTTATCGCCATCATACAATGCGATGATAACCCTCCGGGTTACAACAGCCATTCCTTGTGTGGCTCCAATTTTTGCACCTACTTTTCTGTTTTCTACTTCGCACTGTGATTTATCTGCATAACTTTTAGATTCAGTATCATCAAATGGATATGCAAAAACATTTGTCACATATGCCTCGGCAAGAGAGTCATTTCCTGTAGCATCCTTAAAGCCTTCAGGGACAGTAATGGTTGTTCTTCCTGCAATACCGGTAATCTTTACTTTGTTTGCATTGTTTGCATCAACAGCTATTATTGGAGTACCATGCTGTGCAGTAACTGTAATACCCTCTGCACTGGTTATAGGCTTATTAAATACAATTGATATGCATGTGGGGTTAACTGTATTATCTTCAATACCGACAACAGCAAAAGAATGCTCTTCGCCTTTAACGGGTGTAAACTTAATATAATCCATTTCATATGCATTGAATATATTTTGATTTGTTGTGCGTATTTCAATGGTATTGTTCCCTGCATTTAACGGAATGTTTGTTCCAATGTATCGCTTTATTGAGGTCGGGTCATTTTCACCGCCAATTGTATACAGTTCTTTTCCTTCGTCTGTGTTTGTGTCAGCTACGAGAGTGCCACCAACGTAAACAGAGATTTCGCTTTTGCTACTCTTGTCGCTGGCTACGAATTCAATATTGTAATTTTGTGCAGCAGGAGCAACTACATTAAATGTGTGTGTTAAGTTAGATCTTTCCCAACCTATAGAATACAAATAACCGTTACTTGCTTTTTCCTCTGGCCACCAGTTTTTGGCAGGAGATACCAAAGCAAACTCAGGAATTTTATCCTCAGTGGGCTGTCCATCAAACCCAAAGAAAAACCACTCCATTTCAATGGTTGTAGCATCTTCAGCACTTAATGTCCATGTTTGGCCTTCCGCCATAGCAGGAACCATCATGCACGATACTGCGAGTACAACTGAAATGAGGACTAACAATACTTTCTTTGTCAATGTAATCATCCTTTCGTGTGTTTATGTACGCTTGCGTGTTTTAAGCAAGCAATACTTTGTCTTATGTATATTAAATCATAATTTCAACAAAAACGCAAAACTAAAACGACTATTCTGTTTTGACAATGTTTTTGTCACTTATACACAACCCATTGACATACTATTGCTTTTGCAATAATAATATAACAAGGCTTGTTTGAAATCAACCGAGAAAATTCTGCGGTTTTTGCGACATAATATGCAGTAAAAACATATAACTATTGTCCCATAAAATTACTTTATTGTCAATATTTTTATGTACATTTTCTTAAAATTTACAGAATTAATTCTATATTTTTGCATTTTTCTATTTTTATTGCCAATTATTTACTCCGTCCTCAACCACCATCAAAAATTCCATTATTCAATTTTGACCCCAACTATTGACAAAGAGCCTTAAATAAATGACTATGGGAGGAGCAAGCCCCTCCCCTACATTATCAATTATCAATTTTCAATTTTCAATTTTCAACTTCCTCTTCGGGATGCACGATTTCCGTATTTATATCGGTCTCGGGAAGAACCTCTTCCGTTTTCTGTTCTTCGGTCAGAGCTGTATCTCCGCTATCTTGTACCTCGGGTGTAACTTCCGACGGTTCATCCGTAACCTCCTCTTCAGGCGGTGTCTCGTTAAGCTCGGGGAGCTTATCCTCTTTTTTGGTGCCTATGGCTACTTCTGCCGCCACAGGCTGATATCTGCTCTTTGATTCTTTTCTTTTGTCATATATTTTGCCGTCTTTTTTGTATACACGGTAGCTTTGGTAAACCGAGCCGTTGGAACCGGGGGTTACGAGCTTGGTCTCGCCCTCGGGCAGGGTATCGTCCTCTGTATTTGTTGTTCCGTATGCAATTGAAGATACAAATTCCGAAACAAAATCAACAGTATAATCCATCTCCGATGTTCCCACAATAGAGATTGTAAGGGTTGTTCCCTCGGTCTTTGCCCTGATGCTTATTGGATAGGGTTTGTTATTTTCAAAAACATAGTCTATTGTCCCGTACGAGACCGTTGCATCCCTTCCAAGAGGCACATAGCTTACGGGAATTGAGTGGTTTACTCTTGTTACTGTCTTTAAGTCAGCCATTACAACCGCATTATATAGTGTTGAGGATACCTGACAAATTCCTCCGCCTATGCCGTCTACGACCTTGGTTCCGACATATACATGGGCACTCTTAAAGCCTGCGGCTTCTGTTCTCGGTCCCACAACCTTGTTATACGAAAAACGCTCTCCCGGATTTACCACATATCCGTCAATTTTTGATGCGGCAAGAGCTATATTTAGACATCTGTTGGCAGAGCTTCCACTATATGATGTGGAATACTTTGCCATAATCTTGTTAACATATTTATCCTCCAGATAGCTTGCTGTTATCTTGGGGTAGCTTATCCTTGCAGGAATGGTATAAGGCTCTGTGCTGTCCTTATTTTCGTTATATATTCTGCGTGCTTCTTCAATATCAAGCTCAATTCCCACAACCTCGGGTTCAATATGATAAGTGTCGCCGTCCTTTGTATAGGTGGCATCCTTTGGCTCTCTTACATAGGTTTTTGCAAATTCCTCAAATGTCGGATTTTCGGGTTTGTACTTTGTAAGTTCAAGTCTGATTATTCCGTCTGCCTTGAGGTCTCCAAGCTCTCGCGAAATTTCCTCTCTTGCCTTTGCCATATCGGGAACAGTTCCTTCTATGGAATTGGTTACAACAATTGAATCCTTACCGATTTCCACATTCATCGGCGAGGGGTCGGTTATTTTTGAACCAAGATGTTCTCCAAGGCAAAGAAGAAGCTTATCTTCGTTAAAACTCACTTCCACGGGAAGCTCTATTTCGCCTTTTGATGCCTTTTTGATATCTTCTTTATTCTTCTTACTATCCTTGCCTCTTCCGATTTGGTAAGCGTTTTTTACAGTTTTTTCTATATCCAAAGAGAGTTCTATCTGCGGGGCATCAAGGCTTATGCTCTCCCCCTCACATTCAAACCTCAAAACCATATCCTTTGAAAATTCCTTGTATCCTGAGAGTGCCTTTTGTGCTTCGCTCGGTGTCATTTCCCCAAGCTCTACACCGCTTACCCTTACTCCGTCTGCTATTACTCCCTCTCTCAGCTTATATCCTCTTCCAAATACAAGGTATCCCAGAGTGAGAATAATCAAAACTGAAATTATTATTAGTGCTATCCTATGCTTTATAACAAATGCCTTCATTTATTACCCCTGCCTTATTATTCTTTGTGATGTGCAGTATAATCTTCGGCGGGAAAATTACACTGCACATCACAAAAGCCTTCTTTTATTATAATACTCATAACATGCTTATACAATTCTTTTAAAATAAAAAATGTTTTTTTGGCGGACTCAGAAATTCCGAGTCCGCCAAAAAACTTTTTTAATTTTTATCAGTCGTTGTAAGCTTTTGCCATTCTCTTGTAGGTCTCGTATCTTTCCATGAGATCCTTTTCTGCCTTGGCAAATATCTGCTCTGCCATATCGGGATATGCCTTCTGGAGCATGAGGTAACGGTTTTCTCCCATGAGGAAGTCTATAACCTTGCCTGTGGGCTCCTTGGAATCGAGCTGGAAGGGATTCTTGCCTTCCTCTGCGAGTGTGGGATCATATCTCCAGAGATGCCAATAGCCTGTTTCTACAGCCTTCTTCTCTTCTGCAATAGAGTTTGCCATATTGCCCTTAGCCTTGATACCGTGGTTGATACAGGGAGCATATGCAATTACGAGTGAAGGACCATTGTATGCTTCTGCTTCTCTTATAGCCTTGAGAGCCTGTGCAGGATTTGCACCAAGAGCAATCTGTGCTACATATACATAACCGTATGTTGTACCGATCATTCCGAGGTCTTTCTTCTTAACCTTCTTACCTGAAGCTGCAAACTTAGCAACTGCACCTGTAGGTGTAGCCTTTGAAGACTGACCGCCTGTGTTGGAGTAAACTTCTGTATCCACAACAAAGATGTTGATATCCTCGTTGGAAGCAATTACATGGTCAAGACCGCCGTAGCCGATATCATATGCCCAGCCGTCTCCGCCGAATACCCACTGTGAACGCTTAACAAGGAAGTCTGTTCTGTCGGAGATTTCCTTTATAGCGGGGTTGGACATATCTGCATCCTTGATAAGAGCTTCTATATCCTTAGCTGCTGCCTTGGATGCTGCAGCATCGTTCATTCCTGCAATCCATGCCTTGAATGCATCTGCAAGCTCAGGCTTAACTATATCCATTACGGATTCCATTCTGTCTTTAAGAGTGTTTCTGATCTTGGAGTTAGCCTTAACCATACCGAGACCGAACTCAGCGTTGTCCTCAAAGAGGGAGTTTGCCCAAGCGGGACCCTTGCCCTCTGCATTCTTTGAGTAAGGCATTGAGGGTGCGGAACCGCCCCAGATGGATGTACATCCTGTAGCATTGGCAACCATCATTCTGTCACCAAAGAGCTGTGTGATGAGCTTGATATAAGGTGTCTCACCGCAGCCTGCGCATGCGCCTGAGAATTCGAGCATGGGCTGTGCGAACTGTGAGTTCTTGATATTCTTAGCTATATCTATTTCTTCCTGCTTGGAGGGGATTGTCATAGCAAATTCCCAGTTAGCAGTCTGATCGTACTGGCTGTCGATGGGGTTCATTTCGAGTGCATCCTTAGGACATACTTGAGCACAAACACCGCAACCGAGACAGTCAAGAACGGATACCTGCATACGATACTCTTTGCCTTCAAAGCCTGTTGCCTTGAGTGTATCAAAACCTGCAGGCTTGTTAGCTGCTTCGTCTTCTGTGAGAAGAACAGGTCTTATAGCAGCGTGAGGACATACGAGTGAACACTGGTTACACTGGATACACTTGTCCGCAATCCATGTGGGAACATTAACTGCAACACCTCTCTTTTCGTATGCGGATGTACCTGTTTCGAAAGTACCGTCCTCAATACCGTTGAATGTGCTTACAGGGAGCTTGTTACCGCGCTGTGCATTAACAGGGTCTACAATGTCCTTTATAAATGCAGGTCTGTTTGTATCTGCTGCTGTATCGTCCTTGGCATCCTTCCAGGAAGCGGGAACTTCTATCTTTGTGAGTGCTTCGATAGCGCCGTCAACTGCAGCGTAGTTCATGTTAACTATCTCGTCACCCTTCTTGCCGTAGGTCTTCTTGATAGCACCCTTGATGAGTGTAACTGCCTCGTCAAAATCAATAACCTGTGAGAGCTTGAAGAAAGCACTCTGTGTTACCATGTTTATTCTGTTGGGTCCAAGACCTACCTTAACTGCAACATCAACAGCATTGATTGTGTAGAATTTGATTTCGTTTTCTGCGAGGTATCTCTTAACATTTGCAGGAAGCTTTTCTTCCAGTTCATCGGGAGTCCATACGCAGTTTAAGAGGAATGTTCCGCCCTTCTTAAGGCCGTCTAATATGTCATACTGTGTAAGGTATGCAGGCTTGTGACATGCAATGTAGTCAGCCTCGTCGAGAAGATAAGTAGACTTAATCGGCTTCTTACCAAATCTAAGGTGAGACATTGTTACACCGCCGGACTTCTTGGAGTCGTAATCAAAGTATGCCTGTGCATAAAGGTCTGTGTTGTCACCAATAATCTTGATAGCATCCTTGTTAGCACCAACTGTACCATCGGAACCGAATCCCCAGAACTTACATCTGGTTGTTCCCTCGGGAGCAGCGTTAACCTTAGCAGGAAGCTCAAGAGAAAGGTTGGTAACATCATCTACGATACCGATTGTAAAGCCATTCTTGGGTTCTGCCTTATCGAGATTGTTGAATACTGCAACAATCTGTGTAGGTGTAGTATCCTTGGAACCGAGACCGTAACGGCCGCCAACAATAACGGGAGATTTAGCCTTGCCGTAGAAGAGGTTGCATACATCGAGGTAAAGGGGTTCGCCCAGTGATCCGGGTTCCTTTGTTCTGTCGAGAACTGCAATCTTCTCTACTGTTTCGGGGAGTACATCAAAGAAGTACTTCGCTGAGAAAGGTCTGTAAAGGTGAACTTTAATTACGCCGACCTTTTCGCCTGCTGCTGTTAAATAATCTATTGTCTCTTCGATTGTTTCGCAAACAGAGCCCATAGCTATGATAACCTTGGTAGCGTCCTTAGCACCGTAGTAGGTGAAGGGAGCATAATCTCTGCCTGTAATCTTGGAGATTTCTTTCATATAGTCTGCTACGATATCGGGAACTGCATCATAGAACTTGTTGGATGCTTCTCTGCCCTGGAAGTAGATATCGGAGTTCTGTGCAGTACCTCTGAGTACGGGGTGCTCAGGATTGAGTGCAGAATCCTTGAATGCCTTGATAGCATCGTAGTCTACAAGAGACTTGAGATCTTCGTAATCCATAACTTCGATCTTCTGGATTTCGTGAGAAGTTCTGAAACCGTCAAAGAAGTGAAGGAAGGGAACTCTGCTCTTGATAGTGGAGAGGTGTGCTACACCTGCCAAATCCATAACTTCCTGTACAGAACCGGAAGCGAGCATAGCAAAGCCTGTCTGACGGCAAGCCATAACATCCTGATGGTCACCGAAGATGTTGAGAGCGTGAGCAGCGAGTGCTCTTGCACTAACATGGAAAACTGTAGGAAGAAGCTCACCTGCAATCTTGTACATATTGGGTATCATAAGAAGAAGACCCTGTGATGCTGTAAATGTTGTTGTAAGAGCACCTGCCTGGAGAGAACCGTGAACTGCACCTGCGGCACCTGCCTCGGACTGCATTTCTACAACATCAACGGTCTGACCGAAGATATTCTTCTCGCCTCTGGCACTCATCTCATCAACATTCTCTGCCATGTTTGATGAGGGAGTAATAGGATAGATAGCAGCAACTTCGGTAAATGCGTAGGACACATATGCGGCAGCATTGTTACCATCCATGGTTTTGAATTTCTTTGCCATGTTAAATGACCTCCTATTTGAATTTAATTAATAAATAAAAT
>JAZSFO010000047.1:0-6695 GCA_045532255.1 Clostridia bacterium
AGCAGGTTCCGTAAAGCTTACAGACATCAACGAAAATGTTGCAGCTAAAGGCACAAAAGAAGCTATCGAAGACGCTAAGGCTAAGCTTATCGCAGGCGAAATCAATGTATTTGATACAGAAACATTTACTGTAGAAGGCAAGAAACTTGATTCTTACCTCGCAGATGTTGATACAGATTCTAACTACGAAAAGGATACAGAGGTTATAGCAGACGGTCACTTCCAGGAATCAAAATTCCGCAGTGCTCCTTACTTCGATATCCAGATAGACGGTATCACACTTCTCAACAGCGCATTCTAATTTGACTTTAATATGGGGCGGGGATTTCTCCGCCCCTATATTTAGAAAAATTGTATTTTTTAATAAGCAAAGTGAGTGTGTTTATTAAAGAAAACAATATGAAAATGGGGATTTTTATGGAAAAGAATATAGCTCTTGAACTCAAAAACATAACTAAGACCTTCGGAAGTGTTGTTGCTAATAAGAATATTTCGCTTAAGGTAAGAAAAGGCGAAATTCTTTCTGTTCTCGGTGAGAACGGAAGCGGAAAAACAACGCTTATGAATATGGTGTCGGGAATATACTATCCTGACAGCGGACAGATTTTTGCCGATGGCAAGGAGATTGTCATCGCATCGCCAAAGGATGCCTTTAATTATAAAATCGGTATGATACATCAGCATTTTAAACTTGTTGATGTTTTCAGCGCTGCAGAAAATATCGTACTCGGACTTGAGAATGAAAAGAGCTTTGATATGCCCAAATATATAAATAAAATCAAGGAAATAACCGATATGTACGGCTTTGAGCTTAATCCTCACAAGAAGATATACGAAATGTCGGTTTCCGAAAAACAGACAGTCGAAATAATCAAGGTGCTTTTCCGCGGGGCAGATATTCTTATTCTTGATGAGCCTACTGCGGTGCTTACACCACAGGAAACCGTCAAGCTGTTTAAGATACTTCGTAACATGCGCGAAAGCGGTAAGGCAATAATCATTATCACTCACAAGCTCCATGAGGTTCTTTCGCTTTCCGACAATGTAGCCGTACTTCGCAAAGGTGAATATATCGGAACTGTAAAAACAAGCGAAACCAACGAAGCAGAGCTTACCGAAATGATGGTAGGAAAGAAGATTTCATTAAATATCGAACGCAGCGAGGCAGAAAATTGTGAAGACAGACTCGTTGTGAAAAATATCAATTGTATAGACCGCGAGGGAATAAAACTTCTTGATAATGTTTCGTTTACCGCCCGCTCGGGAGAAATCCTCGGTATTGCTGGTATCGCAGGAAGCGGACAGAGAGAGCTTCTGGAGGCGATTGCAGGTCTTCAGCATCTTGACGGCGGAAGCATTATATACCATAATCCCAAAACAGGAACCGAGGAAAACCTGCGTGATAAGACACCTCTTGAAATAAGACAGATGGGTGTAAGACTTGCCTTTGTTCCCGAGGACAGACTCGGTATGGGTCTTGTCGGAAATATGGATATTATAGACAATATGATGCACCGTAGCTATAAGAAGGGCAAATCGCTGTTCCTTCAGCGAAAAAAGCCAAAATCACTTGCAGAAGATATAATTGACAGACTTGAGGTGGTTACCCCGTCTGCATATACACCTGTAAGAAGACTTTCGGGCGGAAATGTGCAGAAGGTACTCGTGGGAAGAGAAATAGCATCTTCACCGACAGTGCTTATGGCGGCATATCCCGTAAGGGGCCTTGATATAAATTCTTCCTACACAATATATAACCTGCTTAACGAACAGAAGAAAAAGGGCGTAGCAGTAATCTTTGTCGGCGAAGACCTTGATGTTCTTGTGGAGCTTTGCGACAGAATTATGGTTATAGGCTCGGGCAGAATTACAGGAATTGTTGACGGAAGAAATACCACTAAGGAAGAAATCGGCATACTTATGACAAAATCAGCTGATGATGCAGGAAACGGAGGCGGGCAGTAATGAAAAAATTAAATACCATGTACTGGTCGGCTCTCTCCGGCTCAATGGCACATATTATAAAGCGCGATACTCTTAGCTGGCATAAGGCATGGCTTATAAGAATTGTTTCCGTAATACTTGCTCTTATTGTTTGCGGATTTGTAACGATTTCATTAACCGACCTTAATCCGCTGGAAATGTATGTTACCATGATAGAGGGTGCAGTCGGAACACCCAGACTTACATGGAATCTTCTGCAGAATACCGCAATACTTCTTTGTGTTGCGCTTGCAGTAACCCCTGCATTCAAAATGAAGTTCTGGAATATCGGTGCAGAGGGACAGATACTTATCGGCGGTTTTGCAACAGCCTGCTGTATGATTTTTTGGGGCGGTAAGGTTTCCGACCCTGTGCTTATACCGATAATGTTTATTGTAAGCATAATCGCGGGTGCACTATGGGGTCTTGTTCCTGCTTTCTTTAAGACCCGCTTTAACTCCAACGAAACACTCTTTACCCTTATGATGAACTATGTTGCAATACAGATAGTTGCATATTATACACTGGAATGGTCCGTGCCCAAAGGCTCGGGAACTCCCAGAACTCTTGAATTCGGACAGCTTCCCGTTGTTTTGGGACAGAAGTATCTTATAAACATTCTTCTTGTGGCAATTCTGACTGTTCTGGTTTATATTTACTTAAAGCACAGCAAACAGGGCTACGAAATTTCGGTAGTGGGCGAGAGTGAAAAAACTGCAAGATACATTGGCATAAATGTCAAAAAAGTTGTCCTTCGTACAATGGCAATTTCGGGCGCTCTTTGCGGTATAGCAGGCTTTCTGCTTGTGGCAGGAACAGACCACTCGTTAAAAAGCGACACATCCGGCGGACGGGGCTTTACCGCAATTATGGTTTCATGGCTTGCAAAATTCAACCCCGTATTTATGATACTTACCTCGCTTCTCATAGTGTTCTTGCAGAAGGGTGCTTCAAAGATTTCGGAGGTATACAGGCTCAATTCATCATTTGCCGATATTATAACGGGTATCATAATATTCTTTATCATCGGTTCGGAATTTTTTGTTAACTACAAAATAAAGTTTAACAAAAAGGAGGGAAATAAATGTTAACCACAATTATTCAGCGTGCAGTTATGCAGGGAACTCCTTTGCTTTTTGGTTCAACAGGCGAAATTCTTACGGAAAAATCGGGACACCTTAACCTCGGTATTCCGGGAATTATGTATGTAGGTGCAATAAGCGGTGTTGCAGGCTCTTTTCTGTATGAACAAAGCGTGGCATCGCCCGAGCTTATAAATCCCTTTATTGCAGTTATAATCCCTCTTATCTGTTCACTGCTCGGTTCAACGCTTATGGGGCTTATCTACTGCTTCCTGACGGTTTCCCTTCGTGCCAATCAGAATGTTACGGGTCTTGCGCTTACCACATTCGGTATCGGAATAGGAAACTTCTTCGGAGGCTCGCTTATCAAGCTGGTTAAGTCAGATGTTCCCTCAATTGCTCTTTCGAAAACAAGTACCTGTTTCAAAAGCCAATTGCCGTTTGCGGACAAGCTGGGATGGTTTGGCGATATATTCCTCTCTTATGGATTTTTGGTATATGTTGCAATAATTATTGCTCTTATTTCCTCGCATATTCTCAATAAGACGAGAACAGGCCTTCATCTGAGGTCGGTAGGCGAAAGTCCCGAAACCGCAGATGCGGCAGGAATAAATGTTACTAAATATAAATATCTTGCAACCTGTATAGGAAGTGCAATTGCAGGTCTTGGCGGACTTTACTATGTAATGGATTATGCAAACGGTGTTTGGTCCAACAACGGCTTTGGTGACCGAGGCTGGCTGTCTATAGCACTTGTTATATTTTCGGTATGGCGTCCGTCAATAAGTATTCTCGGTTCAATACTCTTTGGATTTTTGTATGTAATACCGACTTATATTCCGGGAATTTCCGTGAGTGCCAAAAAGCTTTTTGAGATGCTCCCGTATGTTGTTACAATAATTGTTCTTGTTATTACCAGCATGCGTGACAAAAAGGAAAACCAGCCGCCGGCTGCACTTGGACTTCCGTATTTCCGTGAGGAACGATAAGTATATAAAAAGGAACCTGTTTTTTAGATAGGTTCTTTTGTTTTGGAATTCAATATATATCTTCGGAGGATATTCAAATGAAAACACAGGACAAATACAAATATACCCGCTATGCATGTTATTCTTCGAGTGTTGCCATGGCGGCAACAGTCAATCTGTCACCGCTTCTTTTTGTTACATTCCGCAATCTGTATGGGATATCGTATACAATGCTCGGCTTTCTTGTTGTGCTCAATTTTTCCATGCAGCTTATAATGGATTTGATGTTCAGCTTCTTTACCAAATATTTTAACATTCGTATAACCATGTGTCTTATGCCTATAATCAACCTTGCGGGACTTGTGGTCTTTGCACTCATACCTGCTTTGTTTCCTGAGTATGCTTATGCAGGGATTATATTGGGTACGATTTGTTTTTCGGTGGCATCAGGACTTTGCGAGGTGCTTACAAGTCCTGTTGTAGCTGCACTTCCATCCGACACTCCCGAGAGGGATATGAGCCTGCTGCATTCGGTGTATGCTTGGGGAACGGTTGCGGTAGTTATTGTCTGCACTCTTTTTCTTCGTATTGCAGGAAGTGAAAACTGGTACTATCTTGCACTTATTATGGCAATTATTCCGCTTGTTACCGCAATAATGTTTTTCTGCTCCTCGCTTCCGCCTATGGATACAACAAGCAATGCAGAAAAATATCCCGACAGAAAAAAACGGTTTGGTATATTTCTTTGTGTAATGTGTATCTTCTTTGGCGGTGCTGCAGAATGAACAATGTCACAATGGGCATCGGGATTTATGGAAAATGCCATTGGAATTCCTAAGGTATGGGGAGATATACTGGGAATGGCTCTGTTTGCGTTTTTGCTTGGTCTTGGTAGAAGTCTCTATGGTAAATACGGCAAAAATATATCACGGGTTATCCTGTGGGGTATGATCTTATCTGCTGTATGCTACACTTTGGCAAGCGTGAGCACAAGCCCGATTGTATCGCTTTTTGCCTGTGCAATGAGCGGACTCACTACTGCTATGCTCTGGCCCGGAACGATTATTTATACAGGAACCAGGTTCCCCTCTGCAGGAGTCGGAGTATATGCTCTTCTTGCAGCAGGCGGAGACTGCGGAGCATCGGTTGCACCTCAGCTTGTAGGCTTTATCACCGATGCCGTAAGCAGTACGGAATTTGCTCAGGACTTAGGCAGGGTGCTGTCTCTTACCGCAGAGCAGATAGGTATGAGGGCAGGTATGCTCAGTGCCGCAATGTTCCCGTTTGCAGGTGTGTTTTTGTTTGTATATATGGAGAGGTATTTTAGGGATAATTTCTAATTATGTATGGTTTTGGTTGACAAAAAACAATTATTGATATATAATATGTTTGTATTTTTATACATTATAATATTACGGAGGTTTTTGAAAATGAAAAAGTTTTTAGCATTACTTATGGTTGTTGCTATGATTGCAACATGTGCTCTTGCACTTACATCATGCGGTAAGGATGCTCAAGTGGACGACGGCGCACAGGATGCCACAGTTATCAAGATGGGTACAAATGCTGCATTCCCTCCCTATGAATTCAAGGAAGGCGATGAATTCAAGGGTATTGATGTAGAGATTGCAGGCGCAATTGCAAAGGAACTCGGAAAAGAGCTCGAAATCGTTGACATGGAATTCGATTCCATCATCACTTCTGTACAGAAGGGTGAGGTTGACTTCGGTATGGCAGGTATGACAGTTACTGACGAGCGTAAGCTTGAGGTTGACTTTACAGCAAGCTATGCAACAGGCGTACAGGTAGTTATAGTTCCCGAGAACTCCGATATTGCTGACCTTGACGGTCTTGAGGGCAAGAAGATCGGTACTCAGCTCGGAACAACAGGAGACATTTATTCCAAGGACGATTACGGCGAGGAAAATGTAATCAGCTATTCCAAGGGCGCAGATGCAGTTATCGCATTAAAGGGCGGAGATGTTGATGCAGTTATCATCGACAACGAGCCTGCAAAGGCATTTGTAGCAGAGAACGAGGGTCTTAAGATTCTTGATACTGAATATGCTATCGAAGATTATGCAATCGCTGTTTCCAAGGACAAAACAGAGCTTCTCGATGAAATCAATGCAGCTCTCGAAAAGCTTACTGCAGACGGCACAATCGATGCAATCATTGCTAAATATATAAGCGCTGAATAATTTAAAACAACAATAAATTACGCTGCAAGGATGAGGTTCATTCTTGCAGTGTATTTGTGTAGATACTAAAAATCTGCTTATCTTAAAGGAATGTGAACAAATGAACAAGAAAAAAATAATTGCGGTTTGTTTGACGGTGATTGTTGTACTGGGGCTCATCGGTTGGTGTGTGTATGATATCAAATCACAGACCGTAGCAGAGGAAATCGGCAAAAATAAGGCGGAAGAAATTGTCAACACTCAGCTGGATGCAATAGCAGTTACAGCACCGCTTAAGTATATCGCGTCAAATAATTTAGTCAAGGTAAACAGCGTTTCATACGGCACCAAGAAGGATGTAATACTGGACTGCACCGTAGATACGCTTAATGTATACAAGGCGATTGAGCCACTGTACAATGATTTTCTTCACGCAGAGGTCAAGAAGAAAAACAGCACAATGTTCAAGTCCTCTCTGGATT
>JAZSFO010000024.1:0-11845 GCA_045532255.1 Clostridia bacterium
GCACCTTTGGTATGATTACTTAAGAGAATATCCTATCAGGTTTATAAGACAGAAAGTTATAGGAAAATATATTGTTGATTTTTACTGTGCCAAAGCAAAGCTTATTATTGAATTGGATGGTTCGCAACATTATGATGATAAAGGAATAGAAAAAGATGCTTTGAGAACAGAGTTTCTAGAACAATATGGATTAAATGTTATAAGAGTATCAAATCTTGATATAAACAAAAACTTTGAGGGAGTGTGTATATTTATTGATAATGAAGTCAAACAATCCCTCAGTCAACTCCGTTGACAGCTCCCTTTACACAAGGGAGCCTTTTTTATAAGTGTCGTTTATAAGTGTTGGAAAAATGCCGAAAATTTTCCAACCCTACTATTTTTGCTGATTTTACCCCTTAAAAAGTATAGTTTTTTAGGGAAATTAATAGGCAAATGTATAAAAGTGTTGGTTTTTACCTCCTTCGGGGATATCCAACAGAAGGAGATTGCCATAACAGGGCACATTGCTGAAAATGCAGTAAACCCATTGACGGAATGTAATATTATTGATATAATTAGTGTAGTAAATATCAAGGAAGAGATTGCCATACAGTAGAAGTGGAGGTCTGTGATATGATAACTGAAAAAGAAATTAAAAAAGCAAAGATAATAAATTATTCTTGTTTAGGGGTAATTGTATTCTTTATTGTTTTAGCTTTATTTATTTCTGTTTATTCCCATTACAGGCATACTTTTACACAATCCAAATGGGAAAATGATATAGAAAGCCGTTCACTTATTGTTGGAGATTTATTGAATGACTATGAGTTGATTGGTATGACAACACAAGAAATAGAAGATTTACTTGGTAAGAATAATAATGATTTTGGATATTTCGTTCAAGAAAACAGATATGTATATTATTTGGGTAGTAAACGCACAATTATTGATAGTGAATGGTTATTAATTGATTTTAAAGATAATTTGGTAGTCAATTATGAAATGACAACAGACTAATAAAATGATAAGTAAATATTTATTATGGGGTAAAGTGATAAACTTTACCTTTTTTCTTTATCCAAAAATCAATTTCTTTGCGAAATCTCAACAAAAAATTATTCCACAGAAAATCGAGTTATAGGATTTGATCTTGAAATTTGACAAATCCGTTTTTTTGTAGTATAATATCTTTTGTATTGTCAAATCGGCAGTACAAATACAATGGAGGAAAGCCTCACACGAGGTATGTATGTTCAATGCTGAAAAAATTGAGTATTGCCGCTTTTGTGTGTGCATGCACCTTGTTTTTTGCAATCAGTGCTCATGCGGAAACGGTATCACTCGGAAGGGTCAATGCTGACGCTCTCAATATCCGTCCTCAGCCCACAACCGAGTGCACTTCTATGGGACTTCTTCCTACAAATCACGAAGTAGTAATTGTAGGACAAGAAAACAACTGGTACAAGATACTTTACGGCAATTCATACGCCTATGTATCGGCAGACTACATAATTGTAACACAGGCAAATGTGGAATATCAGACACCACAGCAGACACCATCTTATACAAACAGCTTTAATGTTCCTGTAATATCCGAAGCTGTTCCGTCCTATACGGGTTCGGCTAAACCGGGCGAGATTCTGGTAGAGGTTTCAAAGCAGTTTATTGGAACTCCCTATGTTTACGGCGGTATGTCCCCTGCAGGCTTTGACTGCTCGGGCTTTGTAAAATACTGCTACAGTCTTATGGGCGTAGATATCAACCGTGTAGCCAGCGACCAGGCTCTCAACGGCACAGAGGTAGCTATGGAAAATATACTTCCCGGCGACATTCTTTGCTTTTCGTCATCAGTCGGTTCGGGCTATATAGGACACACGGGTATTTATGTGGGTAACGGTTACTTTATCCATTCTCCCCGTTCGGGATACTGCGTGGAAATTCTGCCCCTTTCTCTTACATCATACGGACAGAGGATAACAAACATACGCAGAATATTCTCATAAAGGGAATGAAAGAAATGCACAGACCATTATTGATTTTGTCACTTGACGGTCTGTGCTTTTTAATTCCTATTTTTTCTGCAGAATTTTAAATTTTATGATTGACTAAAAGCCAATTTTAATATATACTTATAATAATATAGATATGATAATGAAACTTAAGGGGGATACTTATGACAGAAAAATTTGCATACGAAGGACTTACATTTGATGATGTGCTCCTTATACCTCAGGAATCGGATATACTTCCCAATTCTGTCGATATGAGAACAAATCTTACACAATCCATCACACTCAACATACCTCTTATGAGTGCTGCAATGGATACCGTTACAGAATCGGCTATGGCTATTGCCATTGCAAGAGAGGGCGGTATTGGTATAATACACAAGAATATGACAATAGAACAGCAGGCAACCGAAGTGGACAAGGTTAAGAGAAGCGAGCACGGAGTAATCGTAGATCCCTTCCGCCTTTCGGAAAACCACACTCTTGCCGAGGCTGATGCTCTTATGGGCAAGTATAAGATAAGCGGTGTGCCCATCACCGAAGAAGACGGCAGACTCAAGGGTATAATAACAAACCGCGACCTGCGTTTTGAAACAGACTTCTCAAAGCCTATCAAAGAGGCTATGACAAGCACAAATCTGATTACTGCTCCCGAGGGTACAACCCTTGATGAAGCACAGCAGATTCTCCGCAGTGCAAAGATAGAAAAGCTCCCCATCGTAGATGCCAATGGCTTCCTCAAGGGACTTATCACAATTAAGGATATAGAAAAGTCCGTTAAATACCCCAATGCAGCCAAGGATTCCAACGGCAGACTTCTTGCAGGTGCCGCAATCGGCATAACAGATGATGTTCTTGACCGTGTAGAAGCTCTTGTTGCGGCTAAGGTTGATGTGCTTGTTCTTGACTCTGCACACGGACACTCCTTAAACATCATGAGATGTCTTAAGAAGGTTAAGGATGCATATCCTCACATTCAGGTTATAGCAGGTAACATTGCAACAGGCGAAGCTGCCGAGGCTCTTATTAAGGCGGGCGCAGATGCCATAAAGGTTGGTATAGGACCCGGCTCCATCTGTACAACAAGAGTTGTTGCAGGTGTAGGTGTTCCTCAGGTTACTGCAATATATAACGCATATCAGACCGCAAAGAAATACAACATTCCCGTTATAGCAGACGGCGGTGTTAAGTATTCGGGCGACCTTCCCAAAGCAATCAGCGCAGGTGCCGATGTAATAATGATAGGCTCCCTTCTTGCAGGCTGTGAGGAAAGCCCCGGAGAATCAGAAATCTATCAGGGCAGACAGTTCAAGGTATACCGCGGAATGGGTTCAATTGCAGCTATGGAAGTCGGCAGTAAGGACCGTTACTTCCAGAACGGCACAAAGAAGCTTGTTCCCGAAGGCGTTGAGGGACGAGTTCCTTACAAGGGTGCTGTTGCTGATACAATCTATCAGCTTATGGGCGGTCTCCGTTCCAGCATGGGATACTGCGGTACTCCCACAATTCCTGAGCTTAAGGAAAGAGGCAAGTTTGTAAGAATTACTGCCGCAGGTCTCAGAGAGAGCCATCCTCACGATATATCTATAACAAAGGAAGCACCTAACTACAGCAGTAACATATAAAAAAATAAGGGAATGTAAAATAAAGCGCAGAGCGCTTATAGGCTTGATTATTGATTACCCATAGTGTAAATAACAGTAGAATAAAATTTATGTAGAAATCTGCATTTTTGCAGATTTCTCATATTTTTAGCCTATAAGCTCTAAGCGAACTTCACCACTCGACGTACCTTTGTACGCCTTCGGGTACCCTCAAATGAGGCTTTTGCCTCATTTGAGTTCAGTTCGCTTATTCTGCATCTTTTTTTACATCCCCATTACTTAATCTATTTACCACACACTTACTGCAATTACCGTCATATCATCCTTTGCTTTCCCATTAGTGTGCGAGAGTGCATCATTAAGAAGCTGAGATGCCATATACTGCGGATTATCTGTTTGTATATCCTTTATTCTTTTTATAATTCTATCCTCTCCGTCATAATTTATTGCATCTGTCACTCCGTCCGACATGAGCACTATCATCGACACATCCTTGGCATCGAGCGTATGGCATTTTATTTCTCCGCAGTCTGCGATAACGCCAAACGGCAACGACTCCGAACAGACAGCAAATACGCCGTCCGTTGTTTTTACATAACCTGTCGCGGCACCAAACTTATATATATCTATTTTTCCGCTGTGTCTTCCCACCGAACAGACATCCATTGTGGCAAAGCTGTCTCCGGATGATGTTACGATAAGAGAAGAATTTATTACTTCAAGTGCCGTTTCGATTTCTATTCCCGACGAAACAAAGCTCTTTAATAGACCTATTGCGGTCATGCTTTCGTATTTTGCACTTTTTCCCGTACCCATGCCGTCGCTTATTGCGGCAACTACATTTCCTGCAGGGGATTCCAGGGCAGTAAAGCTGTCCCCGCAAACGGTCTCACCGCTTCTGATTGCAGAGGCGTTTCCTACACTTACCTTATATTTCCCTGCTTTCCTATAAATAAGCTTTATTCCTTCCTCTGTCTGCATGACAGCGCTTAGGACGGCATCGCTTTTTGTTATCTCTCCGATGACTTCGGCTATGACACTTTTTTCCTTGTCACCCAGCGAGTTTCTGTTTAGTGTAATCTCTGCCATAAAGTCTTCCTCGCTCTTTAAGAAGGTTACATCATTTATCCCTGTTTTTTCCTTGTCCAGTCTTGTCTTTAATTCTTTTTCTGCAGGGATATCGGGATACATCATAAATTCCCTGCCGAGCATTTTTACCGACTGAGACACACCGAGAAGTAAATTTGACATAAGGTGTCTGTTCTCCCCTGCCCTCTGTCTCCAGATTTTCTCTACCTTGTATATTCTGTACATTCTGTTAAATTCCCCGACAAAATCCTTTATCTTGATGCACTTTCCATAGAAAGGCGGGGGGACATCGCTTTCTTCTACCAAACCCTTTTTCTCCGCCACAGAGAGCATTTCAAACATACCCTTGTAGCTATCCTTTACACATCTTTCCCAGCAGTTATATTTGAGCCCGCAGGACGGACATATTTTTGAAGAAGCTGTATCGAGCATATGTATGATATATCCCTGAGACATGGAATCATCACCAAGTCCCGAGACATAGCTTTTGGAAACCTCTTTATAGGAATCTGCAAGAGCATCGAGTCTTGTTGCAACCTTTGTACGAAGCTTGTCCTGCTCTACAAATGCCTTTGTAGCCATATGAACTGTTTTGGCAGGAAGCGATGACAAATAGCCTGTTACACCCTCGGGCAAAAGGGCAAAAATTATTGCAGAGGTAATAACCTCAAATATATCAAAGGGCATATATTCCCCTTGATAAAAGGCAGAAAGAATCGTGTTTGCAAGCACAAAGCCCATAACTACTCCCCATTTGCCAAAGCGCTTGAAAATCCCCGAGGACAGCGACGCAAAGGCAAATGCCCCCACAGATGCTATAGTCTCACCCTTGGCTCCCGCTACAAAGCCAAGCACGATACCCATAGCAGATGCCGACGAAATATCGCCTCCGAGATTTATTACAAAAAGAACGGCAATAGACAGAATAACCGATATATCCATTCCGAAAACAAGCGGAATATTTGCCGTGCACCTTATAACCATAGCTATAAGAACATATACGGAGATTATCTCCGTATCCAATATGTATCTTCTCTCCCTACCCTTTGCAATAAGAGGAACTGCCCTTTCGAATACATATACACCGAAAAAGCACACTGTACACTCTGCCAGCACAAGAAGATAATCATACCAGTATGCTGCGTTTATGACATTTCTTATCACGGACGAAAGTGCCAGAAACAGCGTAATGCACACCGCCCTGACAGCCGTGCCTCTGCCGAGTATACCCATAAGAAAGGTTGCACCGACCATTGATACTATGTAAAAAAGTGCATCCATATCCGCACGAAAACGAATAAGGCCCATGACAGAAAAAATAAATGTTCCTATCCACCTTCCCGGAAGAAAGGATGCGGTATAGGCACTAAGGGCAAAGGGCGTTGCAGAATTCATAATACTGCATGCGGACATTGTATAACACAAAATAAGATTACAGATATCGGTAATGCTTACGCTGAGTACCCGTCTGCTCCCCGTAAACATTTGTTTTCTTTTGGCTACTCTCTCGCTCATAAAAATTCTCCTTACAGTTATATATACTATGATTTTATCATACTGAATGTAAATATTATGTAGAAGAATGTAATACGAAGCCAAAATAATTTTCAAAAAATAAGAGCTGTTTCGACATATGCCAAAACAGCTCAAAAAAACTTATCAATTATTCCTTATTATTTGTTATTGTGGGTTTTAATCCCTTAATAAGCTTATCGTTGGTTACGATTTCGGTTTCTGCTTTCCATGTTTTTATAAGTGTTTCGAATTCGGGTATGGCAAGCTGAGACTTGATACTCTCGGAAACGGATTTCTCCTGCTCGCCCTCCGCATCAAACGGAACTCTCTTTAATATATGGATACCGTAGCTTGTCTCTACAAGACCGCTGATTTCGTTTTCCTTAAGTGCAAATGCCGCCTCTTCAAACTCGGGAACCATCTCGCCTGTTGTAAACAGATATCCGTCGGGTGCAGTTGCAAGACCCGGGTCCTGACTCTCCGCGTTCATAAGCTCGTCAAAGTCTGCTCCTCCCTTTAATGCAAAAAGGATTTCCTCTGCCTTTTTCTTAGCCTCATCTACTTCCTTTTCGGAAAGCGGCTGGTTTGTCTGTGTATCAAGTGTGGGGATTAGTATATGCTTTGCCTTGACATAATCTGTTTTCATTTTGTCATTTACATCGGAATCCTTAATTACAATTTCCTCACGGCTTATAAGCTCGGGGATAAGATGCTGTATCATAAAGCCTTCCTTGTAATAACGCTCAAGCTCCTCTACGGAAATGCCTATATAATCAAACTGCGAAATAGAAACCTTGTCCTGTCTGAGTGCCGACATCTGATTGGTTATGGCTGATTTTTCGTCCGCTGTAAGCTCAAGACCGTAGCTGGCAGCCTTTTGATTTGCAATAGCATCGTTTATGAGGCTTGTGAGAGCAGATTCCTTTGCCATCTCCAAAATGGTCTTTCCGTCAACCTCATGTGTCCAGAAGTCATCGGGAATGTTTGCCGTCTCCTGAAAGCCCGATGCCTTAAGAAGCTCATCCTGTGCGTTATAGAAATAGAGATTAAACCTCTCTAGGTTGTAATCCACTCCTCCTACTGTAGCTATAGTTTCTGATTTTTTGGTTGTTTCCTTTTCTTCTACCTTGCTTACAAGACCGCATCCTGCCAAAAGAGCAATCACGCAAATCAGGGAGATAATTTTAATAAATCTTTTCATGGCTATACCTCCTTGTTAAAAAACCATTGTACACGGGGGTCAGCCCCCCATGCTCTCATTATATAAGAATTATACCCTATAACTGTTCTTCATGTATTGTGTTTTTTAGTCTTTGTAATATAATCTTAATATTACCGAGTATATCCTTGTCATATTTGTAACTTAAATATGATGTACTACCCGATGAGAACATCATTTTTCCCCGATATCCGTCCATTATATCCACAATTGCCTTTGTGCTGACAACACGGTCAAATGTAAATACCGCCATATCGTCCTTTATTGATATATCCGAAATATACATGCCCGAAGCATATGATTTGATAAGTGCAATCATCATAAGGTTGTGTACAGAGTCGGGAACATCGCCGTATCGGTCTATATATTCCTCTTCAACCGTCTCTATATCCTCGCTTGAGGTTACAGAAGCAATCTTTCGGTACATTTCTATTCTCTGCTTTTCGTCAGGAACAGAGCTTTCGGGAATATAGGCACTTACCTTGAGGTCAATAGAGGTTTCGGACTTCTCCTCGGCGACCTCTCCTTTCAGCTCCTTTACCGCCTGTTCCATGAGCAGACAGTACATATCGTAGCCGACAAGGTTCATGTTTCCGTGTTGCTCCTTGCCCAGAATATTGCCTGCGCCTCGTATTTCGAGGTCTCTAAGGGCAATTTTGAAGCCCGAACCGAATTCTGTAAACTCTCTTATGGCCTGAAGTCTTTTTTGTGCAATCTTATCAAGGACCTTTCCCTCATGGTAGGTAAAGTATGCATAGGAAAGTCTGTTGGAACGCCCTACTCTTCCCTTTAACTGATACAGCTGCGAAAGCCCGAGGCAGTCTGCATTTTCGAGAATTATTGTATTGACATTGGGAACATCCAGTCCCGTTTCGATAATAGTCGTGCACACAAGCACATCTATCTCTCCGTCTATAAGGTCAAGCATAATATTTTCAAGCTGGGTTTCGCTCATTTTGCCATGTGCCACGCTTATTCTCGCCTCGGGAACAAGCTCCCTGAGCTTAAATGCCACTCTCTCTATGCTTTCCACCCTGTTGTAAAGATAATATACCTGTCCTCCGCGTGCCAGCTCTCTCTGTATTGCATTCTGTACAACAATGGGGTTGTATTCCATTACAAAGGTCTGTACGGGTGCTCTGTCATTTGGCGGAGATGCAAGAACGCTCAAATCCCTTATGCCCATCATTGCCATATTGAGTGTTCGGGGTATGGGTGTAGCACTAAGGGTCAGGACATTTACATTCTTTTTGATTTCCTTGAGTTTTTCTTTATGACCCACGCCGAAACGCTGTTCCTCGTCTATTATAAGAAGTCCGAGAGACTTAAACTCAACATCCTTTTGAAGTATTCGGTGTGTGCCTATTACAACATCTATTTCGCCTGTTTTGAGCTTTGCGATAATTTCTTCCTGTTGCTTCTTGGTTCTGAAACGGCTGAGCATCTCTACATTTATGCAGTATTCCTTCATTCTGGAAAGAAAGGTATTAAAGTGCTGAGAGGCAAGGATTGTAGTGGGAACAAGATATGCAACCTGCATACCGTCCATAACGGTCTTGAATGCAGCTCTGAGTGCAACCTCGGTCTTTCCGTAGCCCACATCTCCGCAGAGAAGACGGTCCATACACTTGCCCTGCTCCATATCTGCTTTGACCTCTGCGATACACCTCAGCTGGTCGGGGGTTTCGTCATAGAGAAAGTCACCCTCAAACTGCTTTTGCCAATCGGTATCCTCGGGGAAGGTATGCCCTTTGATACGGCTTCGCTCCGCATAGAGCTTTATCATATCCTTGGCTAGAGTCGCAACACTCTCCTTAACTCTTGATACCGTCTTTTGCCACATATTACCGCCGAGGCTATTGAGCTTGACGGTTTTTTCCTCCGTAGATGAATACCTGTACAGCATGTCAAGCTGTTCTACAGGCACATAGAGACAGTCGCTACCCTTGTACTTAAGCTTGATATAGTCCCTTACAACCCCCTGAACATCAAGCTGTTTTATACCCTCATATTTGCCGACACCGTGTGTTCGGTGAACAACATAGTCGCCAGGGGATATCTCGGCAAAGCTACGAATGGTATCCCTGCTCTCCTTGGGTGATTTTGATTGTCTTTGTCTTCGGGGGGTCTTTTCGCCGTCGGTTACAAGAACCGTCTTTATTGACGGATATTCAAAGCCTCTGTCAAGAGTGCCCTTTATAATAAATACTTCTCCGAAATCGGGCGTGCGGGAAAAATCCGTCACATGAGATGCACTGATATCTCTTTGCGAAAGAAGTTCTATGAGATTTTTTATTTTTGTATCGGTACTCAGCAGTACAAGAATTCTGTATGAATTCCTCTTCCAGAACACTATGTCGTCTACAAGGTAGTCTGCACTGTCCGTATATGCCCTGAGGGTTTTTGCAGTAAACGAAATAATTTCCTTTGGCTTGATATCGGGTGTCGTGTGCGAAAGTGCACTAAGGGATACGCCCACACCCCTTGCACCAAGCTGTGCCATATCGGAATAGGTGATGAAATATCCCTCGTAGCCTCTGGGGAAAAGTCCCTTATCCATAAGCGAGGTTATAATCTCATTCTGCTCCTTGTACCATACATCAAATTTACTTTTGAGTTCCTTTGGTTCCGAGAGAACGAAAAGGGTATTGTCACCAAGATAGTCAAGAAGTGTGGGAACCTTCTTATAGAAGAGGGGCATATATTTGTCGTTGGAATGAAAATAATGACCCGAAACAAATCTCTCTGCATCGCGGTTTAGATTTTCATTGCCTATTTTTCTGATTTTTTCTGCAGTATCGAGTGCTTCCCCGCGGGAATATATAAGCTCTCTTGCAGGACTAATATCCGCAGCTTCTGCCATATCCAGAGACATCTGGGTTTTGGGCGAAAAGGTTCTTATGGAATCTATATCGTCTCCCCAAAGCTCTATTCGGATTGGGTTTTCTCCGCTTGGAGAAAACACATCTATAATTGAGCCTCTTACAGAAAACTGACCCACGCTCTCTACGGTGCTTACCCTTGAATAACCCATAAGAACAAGGGATTCGGTAAGCTCCTCCATATTGACCTGCGTGCTCATATCAAGATGTATTGTATATCTTTCGTACATATCCTTTGGAAGTGTATATGAGCACAGGGCGGATACTGTTGTAACTATATATTTTGCATCGGATATTTTAGAGAGGGTGCTGAGTCTGGAAAATTCGCCCTTGCGGTTGGAAACATCTACATCATAGTAAAGATATTCCCTCGGTGCAAAGTACAAAACCTCATCAAGGCAGAGGAACGACAGCTCCTTGACTATCCTTCCTGCTTCAGTCTCATCGGGTGCTACGACAAGGGTTTTGCCCTCATTTCTCTCCCCGAGAGAATATATAAGATGGCTTTTCTGACTTCCTGATACGCCCAGACAATGTACATAGCCTGAGCCTTTTTTGACATGAGCTTCTGCCGTGTCGAACTCACTCATGCCGTCTGTTAAAAACTTGAATGTGTTCATTTTGACGCTCCGTTATACCTGTTCATAGCTGTGGCAACATCTTGAGCTATAATGGTCTCTATTGCATCGCAGACTCTGTTTGCGGTGGGTGTAAGGACTTCTATTTCCTCTTTTGAAAATTTCCCAAGCACATAGTCTGCAAGATTCATACGGCTTCTGTCGGGTGCTCCGACTCCCATTCTTATCCTGACAAAGCTGTCGGAACTGAGCTGATATATAATGTTCTTGAGTCCGTTATGCCCTCCGTCGCTTCCCTTTGGGCGAATTCGCAGAGTGCCAAGCTCTATATTGATATCGTCACATACTATTATTATATTCTCGGGCGGAATTTTATAGAATGATGCTATATCCCTTATGCTCTCTCCGCTGAGATTCATATAGGTCTGGGGTTTGGCTACAATAACCTTTTGTCCGCCGATTATTCCGTCTCCAAGCAGTGCCTTGTGCTTTAGCTTGGTAAGACTTATACCCTGTTTGCTTGCAAGTAGGTCTATGGTTTCAAAGCCTATATTGTGTCTTGTTGCTTCATACTTTTTCTCGGGGTTGCCGAGTCCTGCTATAAGATACATTAGTTAATCTCCTTTAGTCTGGATATTGCATTTTTGAGGTCTGCTACGCTTGATGACTTCTTAACAGCCTTTAATATTTTCTTCTCCTCAGGGTAGTTTGACATCATATAGAGCCAAATCTCCTTAAGCTTATGAAGTGTATAGGCATCCGAGCGAAGCACCTCATAGTAACGCTCTGCCAGAATATGCGTAAAGTCAATGAGCTCCTCTGCTTTCAAGGGCTCTCCTCCCCTTATCTCGCGGAAAATTGCAGGATTTGCTATAGCTCCCCTGCCTATCATAACACCTTTTATTTCGGGATATTCAGTACATATTCTGTTATAGTCTTCTGTTTTTAGTATATTTCCGTTATAACA
>JAZSFO010000090.1:0-16204 GCA_045532255.1 Clostridia bacterium
TTTTGTAAGGTAGCCATTATTCCAACTGTTTTTTAAAGTCCTTGTAATACAGGGCTTGTTTGCCATACACTTTTTTTGTTCCTTAAAATTTATTTAGAAACTTTTCAAAAAACTCTTGACTTTTAATAGTTAGTCACCTCAAAAGGGTCTGTCTACAAATCCGACCTTTCTCTTTACCTTGTTAAGTGTTCTGTTTGAAATCGCATATGCTCTTTCGGCACCTCTGCTGTAAATGCTCTCAAGATAGCTCTTGTCCTTGCGAAGCTCTTCGTATCTTGCTTTTATGGGGGAAAGCTCGTCTGCAACAACCTCACCTACTGCCATCTTAAATTCTCCGTAGCCTTTGCCCTGAAATTCATTTACAGTATCCTCAACGGACTTTCCTGTAATGCTGGAATAGATATTTATAAGGTTATTTATTCCCGCCTTGCCCTCTCGGTATGCAATCTCGCCGTCCGAATCGGTAACAGCCTTCTTGAATTTACGCATTATGGTATCCTTGTCATCAAGAATAGATACAAAGCCGTTTACATTGGGGTCGGATTTGCTCATCTTTGATGTGGGGTCCTGAAGGCTCATTATTCTTGCTCCCTCCTTGGGAATAAAAGGCTCGGGAACTGTGAATACATCGCCGTAAATGTTGTTAAATCTCACCGCTATATCCCTTGCAAGCTCAAGATGCTGTTTCTGGTCAACGCCGACGGGGACAAGGTCTGTTTTGTAAAGAAGAATATCCGCCGCCATAAGAACGGGATATGTAAAGAGACCTGCATTGATATTGTCCTCATGCTTGGCACTCTTGTCCTTGAACTGTGTCATTCGGGAAAGCTCGCCCATGTAGGTAAAGCAGTTAAGAATCCACGAAAGCTCTGCATGTGTTGACGAATGTGACTGAAAGAATACAATGTTGTCCTCAGCATTTATTCCTGCAGCGAGGTACTGACATAGGAAGTCCATACAGCGTTTTCTAAGCTCCTGAGGGTCCTGTCTTACAGTAATTGAGTGCAGGTCAACAACCGAGAAAATGCAGTTATAGTCATTTTGAAGATTAACCCAGTTTTTGAGTGCTCCGACATAGTTTCCAAGCGTTATACAGCCTGTGGGCTGAATACCGCTGAATATAGTTTTTTTCTGTTCCATATATAGCTCATTCCTTTTTATAGTTCTTAAGCAGTTGCGTCAATATCCGAACCCGTTTTGGGAGCGTGTTTTTACGCCACTGCATCGTTAAAACACTCGCAAATGCGTCAGCATTAGCTCCGTTTTTGCCTCGCACTGACGCAACTGCCTAACAAGTCGCCAAGGATTTTTATACCCTTTTCTATATCCTCATTGGAAGCGGTGGAATAATTGAGTCTGAATGCATTGCAGGGTGCTTCAAGGTCAACCATACAGGTGCTTCCGGGTACAAATGCCACCTTTCTTTCTACCGCCTTTTTGAATATCGGCTTGGAATCAACCCCCTCAGGAAGCGTGCACCAAAGGAAAATACCGCCGTCGGGACGGGTGTAGCTTACAGATTCGGGGAAGTATTTGTCCATAGCTGAGAGCATTATATCACACTTCTCGCCGTGAAGCTCACAGCTCTTTCTTATATGCTCGTCAAAATCGTTATTCTCGATAAAGTCTGCAACCAGCATCTGCATCATAAGTGTGGTGTGAACATCATTAACCTGCTTTGATACAACTATTCTGTCCATAATATCCTTGTGACAGCACACAAAGCCTACTCTTATGCCCGGAGAAAGTGTCTTTGAGAACGAGCCTACATATATTACTCTGCCGTTATTATCCATAGATTTGATTGCAGGTACAGCTTCACCGCGGAAGCGAAGCTCGCCGTAGGGATTGTCTTCTATTATGTAGCAGTCATATTTCTCTGCAAGCTCAAGAAGCTTCTTTCTCTTCTCGAGTGACTGGGTAACTCCCATTGGATTCTGGAATGTGGGAATAGTGTATATAAGCTTGATATTCTGTGTTTTTAGGATTTCCTCCACCTTATCAGTGTCTATGCCGTCATCTGCCATCTCCACGCCAAAGAGCCCAGCATTATACGAACGGAACGCATTGAGAGCACCTATAAAGCTGGGTTCTTCTACAATTACGCCCTCGCCATCATTGACAAGAGATTTGCAGGTTAAGTCAATTGCCTGCTGTGCACCTGTGGTTATGACAACATCATCGAAGTCATGTACAATGCTATCTCTCATAAGTCTCTTGGTAACTATGTCGCGAAGAGGCTGATAACCCTCTGTAACACCGTAAACCAATGCACCCTTGCCTCTTTCGTCAAGCATTTTTGCAATAAGTCTTGACATTTCCTCTGTGGGAAAAAGCTCAGGTGACGGAATACCGCCTGCAAAGCTTATTACATCGGATTTACCGAGCATTTTGAAAATTTCTCTTATAGCAGATGCCTTAAGTCCCGTAACTCTGGACGCCAATGCACTTTGAATATCCATACAATCATGTCCTTTCGATATAAAATCACATCATACATTATACATCAAATGTGATTTTATGTCAATAAAAGCACAAATTTACTTAATAATTTTTGTGCTAAAATTTGCGGAAAAATTGCTGTAAAATATTGAAAAATGTATTGTTTTATGTTAATATATATTTAAGAATGTAAAACATAGGAGGAAATGATTGTGTCAAACCAGCATGAAAGAAAGCCTATTTACGGCAAACTTACCGTTATATGTATGAAGGGTTGCGAGGAGCTAGCAGACAAAATCGACTTCTACCTCAAGAGATTCCGTCAGGAGTTTGAAGAGGAAGAGACCTATATTGCCAAAATCAAATGTCCCCGTTTTGGTTCGGGCGAAGCAAAATGCGTACTCACCGAAACCGTAAGAGGTAACGATGTGTTCATCATATGCGATGTGTTCAACCACGGTGTTACATACAAAATGTATGGAGTAGAAAACAGAATGAGTCCCGACGATCATTATCAGGACCTTAAGAGAATTATCGCTGCAATCAGCGGTAAGGCAAGAAGAGTTACAGTAGTAATGCCCATGCTCTACGAGGGCAGACAGCACAGAAGAACATCAAGAGAATCGCTTGACTGTGCTCTGGCACTTCAGGAGCTTATAAACATGGGTGTTTCCAACATCATAACCTTTGATGCCCATGATGCAAGAGTTCAGAATGCTATTCCGATTTCGGGCTTTGACGATGTACAGACAACCTATCAGATGATTAAGGCACTCACAAGAGCCGTTCCCGATATCAATTATGACAAGGACTCAACTATAGTTATCTCCCCCGACGAGGGCGGAATGCAGAGATGTATGTACTATTCCTCCGTACTCGGTCTTGACCTTGGTATGTACTACAAACGCAGAAACTACTCTGTAATCGTCAACGGCAAAAACCCCATCGTTGCACATGAGTATCTTGGAAACAGCGTTGAGGGCAAGGATGTAATGATTGTAGACGATATGATATCCTCGGGCGAATCCGTACTTGATATCGCAACCAAGCTTAAGGCTCAGGGTGCAAGAAGAATATTTATATTCACAGCATTCGGACTTTTCTGCAACGGACTTGAGATATTTGACGAAGCATACAAAAAAGGCCAGATAAACAAGGTATTTACAACAAACCTTGTATACCGCATACCCGAGCTTAAGACAAGAGAGTGGTACTGCGAGGTAGATATGTCCAAATACATTTCCATCCTTATAGATACAATTAACCATGACGAAACCATCAGCCAGCTTCTTGTTCCTGTAAATAGAATAAAGACTCTTATGGAAAAGCATAAGGCAGAGCTTAAGGAACAGGTTTCGATGTTTGAGGGAGATAATAAATAAGATAAATAAATAAAAACCAATGGAGATGCAATCTTTTATAGGTCACATCTCCATTGGTTTCTTTGTTTGGCAACAAAACACTGTTACCCTTACAGTCTAAATCATGTTTATTACCATTAGAATAACAATTATATTGATATTATCATATTTATATTTGTTTGTCAATACGCTAAAATATTAGTTGGTGATAATTATGAACATAGAATTTAAGGATGACTACATTAAAATCGGATTAAAAATATCCTACTACAGAAAATTAAAATCTCTCACTCAGGAACAACTTGCCGAAATATTGGGATGCGGTGTTTCCTTTATAGGACAGATAGAAGCTCCCAACATATACAAGGCTATTTCCCTCGATACACTTTTTAAGATTGCAAAAGCCTTGGAAATCCCGGCATATAAACTTCTGTATTTTGAAGACTGAAAGCATCTGTACAACTATCAACTCAATTTGTAAGCGGCAAGCTGAGTAAAAAGAAGTGACCCCTGATTACCTTTACTGCTGTAATCAGGGGTCACTTCTGTTCACTCTTGAAGTCTAATATCATTTTATAACCTCTCTTTCTACGGTCTGTCTTTTGCCAAATTACTACATCTTCCAAACACTAAATCCATACTTTTTTCTCTAACGAGAACTGCCTGATGCTTAAGTTGTATCTGTTTTGCAAAAGACGATATTGAATTTTAAGACGAAGACCCATTTTCAAAAATCTGCTGACCACTTATTATCTCATCGTCAAACAATCTATATAAAACGTCTCACCGTCGTGTTTTTTCCTTTCCGGTCAACAGAGTTTTTTTCTTCGTATTAAAACCACTTTCTTAAATTCTCATTGGACTGTACCTCTCTTTCTTTTTTCTGATTACAGTATAGCAGATAAGAGAGCGATTTTCAATTGGCATAATATAAAAAATAAAAAGGACTTTATTGTGTAAATAACAGAATTTTACTTCTGCATAACAAAATATATTTACATAGTGCACCTTGATGTGATATAATGGAATTATGGTTGTGAAATAAATTATTGAGCACCTTGGGATAACAAATTCCATTTTTTATGCTTAACTAATTAAAATGTCGGCTTCCCTCCTCCAAATATGTTTTTGAACAGCTTGGGGACATCGCAAACTATGTATGCGCGATAGGAACGAGGTGCAAACGAACTACCTATACACCATCTGATAACTCTTTGCAATTATTATAATGTCAGTTCATATTATATTCTAGGAATAAAATAAAAAACAAACTGTTTGTTAACAAATACGCAACAAACAGTTTGTTTTTTTTACGAAAGCATATTCTCAATAAATATCCCATATCCTCTCGTGGGGTCATTGACGAAAACATGGGTTACAGCACCTACCAGTTTGCCATTTTGTATTATTGGTGAGCCGCTCATCCCCTGAACTATACCGCCTGTCCTTTTTACAAGCTCTTCATCGGTAATCCGTATGGAAAAGGATTTTGTTTTGTTTTTGGTAAAGCGGTTTACCGAAACTATCTCTGCCTTATATTCCCTGACTTTATCGTCAGTTTCAACCGTACATAGTATGGTAGCACTGCCATTTTGTATTTCTGATGCTGGCGCGGCTTCAACGGGATTTGAAATGTGCTCTGTATTCTCTACTGTACCGTACACTCCCTCATAGGTATTTTGTGTGCATGTTCCGATATACATATCCTCGCTTATAGCACCGATAAGCTCTCCCGGGATACCCTTCTGCCCCTTGGCGACATCTATTATATCCGCCCTGTAGATATTACCGCTTTTCAGCGGCACAAGCGTTCCGCTGTCTGTTACCGCATGTCCCAGAGCACCGAAGCGGTTGCCGCTTAAATATGTCATTGTGCCGACTCCCGCGATTGAATTCTTTACATAAATTCCCATCCTCTTGTGTCCGTCTATACACATTTCGGGCATAACACGGACAGAATATGTCTTACCATCTCTTGATACGCTGAGGGTACAGCTATCTCCGCTGTTATCACAGATTTTTGTAAATTCCTTTACAGACGATGTGCGTGTTCCGTTGATTTTGGTTATTACATCCCCTGCCTTGAGACCTGCTTTAGCACCGGGCGAGACACAAATTCCGTCCCCCGTTTCAAAATCCGTAAAGCCCGACACTATGAGCCCGTCACAATACATTTTTAGCCCTATGCACTCTCCCGAGGGGTAGAGCAGGGGTGCTTTTACAGTATTCACACTTACCTTACCTGCTGGAATAATACCCAGAACCTTTACCGACACTATACGGCTTTCCGTCCCCTCTGCAATTCCCTCCTCTAGTCTCCCCCCGACAGATGCAGGCATATCATCGGATGCCGTTATGCCCGGCGGAAGCCTGAAATTAATCGACGAGCCTTCTATGAGCGTATATGTGTCAGGCATTATATAATAGACACAAAACAAAAAATAGCCTACTATTATAAGTGTAAATCCCGCAAAACTTAAAAAAACTATTTTACGAGACTTCAAATCAAACAACCTCCAAAACAAATTTCAACTTTTAAACTGTCCTTCACGAAAAAATTTATAAGCGTGAATTGTTTCCAAATAAAAATGTTGATATTTGGCGAAAAAAATTGTATAATTATTTATATATTGTTTTTTTGGAGGTGTCCGGATGTTAAAAACGAAAAAAAATCATACCAGAGTTATGCCGTATATGTCCGGCCACAAAGAGTCAGACAATTATGTTCCGCTTATCGTTTCGGTAACTGCCGTTATATGTACTGTTTTGATTGTAACGGCAATACTTCTTATAAGAAGTCTGCCGAGGGAGGCTTTTCTGGAATTTATTCCGTCTCTCTCTCAGCAGGATGCAGAGATTAAAGGATGTATATATCCCATGCCGACCGAGGATGTCCGCAAAAAAGCGGACAGACTCCGCGAAATAAGGTACGAAGAATATCTTGAGCATGTTTACACTCCGCTTGAGAGCGAAATGGATAATGTATATGTATATGACAATCGTAAAAAATGCTACCTCACCTTTGATGACGGTCCAAGCTCCGTGACACCCAAGATACTAGATGTCCTCGAAAAGTACAAGGCAAAGGCTACATTCTTTGTAACAGGCGACAGGGTTATTGCAAATCCTGACATAGCAAAGCAGATAGTAAAAGGCGGTCACACAATAGGCAATCACTCCTATTCGCATCAGTATGACAGCGTATACGGGTCGCTATCGGGCTTTGAGGCAGAGGTTACAAAATGCAAAAAAGCCATAGACGATGCCCTCGGGCAAAGCTATGACAACCTTGTGTTCCGTTTTCCCGGGGGATATGACAGTCTCAATGATGAGGGCTTAAAGGCATCGTACAGAAATATCTTAGAGAAAATCGGATACAAATATATAGACTGGAGCTGTCTTACAGGCGACAGCAACACCACAGAGCCGACGGCTGAGTATCTTATGGATACCCTGAAATCCACCATAGGAAGCTCTGTTACGGGTGATATTGTTGTGCTGATGCACGACTCACCGACAAAAGAAATTACAGCAAGTACTCTGCCTCAAATCATAGAGTATCTTTATGAAAACGGATATGAGTTTGATGTGCTTAAAAACTAAAAAACACAGACCGTTATGTTTATACTGCTTAACGGTCTGTGCTTTTTTTACATCCCCCTATCCAAAGTATATTGTGTGCTCCGATATACTTCTCTGTCCCTTTTCTACCTTGATAATTCCGTCCTTTTTGGTAAGGTCATAATCATGGTCTACATGGTCGGGGAAGCCCCTCCACGGTTCAAGGCAAAGAAAGCCCGCATTTGGCTCGTGCCATATGAGGAAATAATCAAAATCAGGGAAATCAACTCTTACCCTGCGGTTTGATTTCTTATGCACCAATGTAGCAGAGTGTACTCCCATGTTCTTGAGACAAACTGAATCGAGGTCAAAGTATTTCTCCTTGATATCAAAAACTCTGCCTTTTTCTGCAAGGGTCAGTATCTTGCCGTTGATAAGCGGACCATCAAGAAGATATGTATCGAATGCTACTTCACTCGGGAATTCCACCGCATATTCCTCAACTCCCTCGGGTGTGGCATATGCCTCGTGGCATCCTACGGAATAGTACATATCGCCGTCTCCCTTGTTTGTAACAGCATACTCTACCCTTACGGAATTGTCCTTAAGCTCAAAGGACACCTCAAAGTCAAATGCAAACGGATACATTTCCATAGTCTCTTCTGTATCTGTTATATAGAGAACAAGCTTATCGTCTGTATGCTCTCGCACGCTGTAGTCCATCTTCTTTGCAAAGCCGAGTGCACAAAGCTTATATTCCCTGCCCTCATATATATACTTTCCATCCTTTAGAGTTCCGCAAATGGGAAAAAGCACAGGTGCACTCTTCCCCCAGAATGAAGGGTCTCTGTCCCATATATATTCAACATTGTTTTTGTCCTTGACGCTCTTAAGCTGAGCACCGTATGTGTCTATTTCCACATTGATAATGTCATTTCTGATATTCAGTATCGCCATATTGAATTTCCACCGTTTATATTAATTATCACAATTCTACTATATATACACATCAAAAGTCAATAAATATTTGCTATTGTAATAGACAGATATATGTGTTATAATAATCATTATCCCATATAATTTATGTAAAATATACAAAATAAACTTTTTACTATTGATTTTGTCGCTTTAGCGTAGTAAAATGATAAAGTAATAAAGCGTGTTTGGAGGATTTGTACCCGATGACTTTTAATAACGATGTAATAAAAAATGACGAAAAAGCGATATTTGCTCTGCGTTCGCTGTATCAGAAATACGGCTACAAGCAGTACAAAATGAGCAAATTTGAAGAATATGACCTGTACGCAAGAAACAAGGACTTTCTTGTTTCGGACGGCGTTATAACCTTTACGGACACCAACGGCAAGCTGATGGCATTAAAGCCTGATGTTACCCTGTCTATTATCAAGAATTCCATAGACGGCGAGCTTACAAAGGTGTATTACAACGAAAATGTATACAGAGTATCTGCAGGAAGCCACTCCTTCAAGGAAATAATGCAGACGGGTCTGGAATGTATCGGCGATATTGACATATATAACATCTGTGAGGTAATAATGCTCGCGGTGGAAAGCCTTGAGGCAATAAGCTCCGATTATGTGCTCGACATCTCGCACATGGGACTTATATCCGAGGTCCTGACAAACTGTCCCGAGAACCTGAAAAACAAAATTATCAAGTGCCTCGGCGAAAAGAACACCCACGAAATCAAACAGCTCTGCAGTGATGCAGGCATAATCTCCGAAACACTTGAGGCGCTTTGCTCGGTTTACGGTAGCGGTGACGATGTCATAGCTTCTCTTGAATCACTCGGTCTTGGCGAGGAAGCAAAAAAACATATTGACACATTAAAATACATAAATGAATTCCTTAAGGACAACAACCTTTCGCAAAAAGTGAACTTTGATTTCTCCATAGCATGCGATATGAAATACTACAGCTCGATTGTATTCAAGGGATACATCAACGGAATTGCAGACAGTGTTCTGTCGGGCGGTCAGTACGGCAAGCTCCTCTCCAGAATGGGCAAGAAGGCAGATGCCATAGGCTTTGCGGTATACCTGGATATGCTCGAAAGATTAAATTCACAGAAAAAAGAGTACGATGTGGATACGGTTCTGCTCTATGATGAGGATGCAGATGTGTCTCAGCTTTGCAAAAACATCAAGATGCTTACCGATATAGGGACAAGTGTTCTCGCTACTCGGAAGCTTCCCCAAATCAAATACAGACAGCTTCTTAAATTTAACGGCAAGGGGGTCGAAATCCTTGAAAACAATGGTTAATGTTGCTCTTCCCAAAGGTAGACTCGGCGAAAAGGTCTATGCTATGTTTGAAAAAGCGGGTTACGAATGTGACTCAATAAAAGAAAACTCAAGAAAGCTCACATTCGAAAATGAAGAAAAGGGCATCCGTTATTTCTGGGTCAAGCCCTCCGATGTAGCTATATATGTAGAAAGAGGCGCGGCAGACATCGGTGTTGCGGGCAAGGATATACTTCTTGAATACTCTCCCGATGTTTATGAGCTTCTGGATCTGGGACTTGGCAAATGCCGTATGGCAGTTGCAGGCTACAGCGATTTTCAGGACGATACAGAAAAAACCCTGAGAGTTGCCACAAAATTTGTAAACATCGCCGCAGATTACTATGCACTCAAAAGCCGTGAAATAGACATAATCAAGCTTAACGGCTCAATAGAGCTTGCCCCGATACTCGGACTTTCGGATGTTATAGTGGATATTGTGGAGACAGGTGCAACACTTACAGAAAACAACCTCGCACCGCTCGAAACAATTGTTCCCATAAGTGCAAGACTTATCGCAAACAAGGCGAGCTTTAAGTTTAAGAACAGGGAGATTGAGGCAATCAAGGATGCAATCAGTCTTCAGGCGGAGGATGGCAAATGATAAAGATACTTAAATACAGTGAGATAAGTCCCGAGGAGATATTTTCGAGAGTTACACCGAAAATAGATGTAGAAAAAATAGTTTCCGATATAATAGCCGATGTAGCATCAAACGGCGACAAGGCGGTTCTTGAGTACTGCCGTAAATTTGATAAAGCAGAACTCACAGACCTAAGGGTAAGCGAGGAAGAAATAGAAGAGGCAGTGGCTACGGTAGAGCCTGACTTCTTACGCATACTCAAGGATGCGGCGGCAAATATCCGTGCATTCCACGAAAAGCAGGTAAGAACAAGCTTTATTATAAATGACAAAAAAGGTGTCGTTACAGGGCAGAAGATTACACCCGTGGAAACAGCAGGACTCTATGTTCCGGGCGGTACAGCGGCATATCCGTCAACAGTTCTTATGGACTCAATCCCCGCAAAAATTGCAGGAGTAAAAGAGCTTGTTATGGTAACACCCCCCTCCTCCGAGGGAAAGGTAAACCCCGTAATTCTTGCCGCGGCTAAGATTGCGGGAGTTGACAAGATATTCAAGGTAGGCGGAGCACAGGCAATTGCCGCACTTGCATACGGAACGGAAAGCATACCCAAGGCGGACAAGATTGTAGGACCGGGTAATGCCTTTGTAGCAGAGGCAAAGAAGCAGGTTTACGGAATGGTATCAATCGACATGATTGCAGGCCCGAGCGAAATCCTTGTTGTAGCAGACGGCAAATCCAATCCCCGTCATATTGCGGCAGACTTGCTCTCTCAGGCAGAGCACGATATGCTTGCAAGTGCCGTACTTGTATGCGACAGCTCAAGTCTTGCAGAAAATGTTTCAAAAGAACTGGAAATACAGATACCTCTTCTGGAGCGGGCAGAGATTGCACGCCGTTCCATAGACGACAACGGCAAGATAATAGTTGCAGAGGACTTAAATGCTGCAATAGACATTGCCAACAGGATTGCTCCCGAGCATCTTGAGCTTTGTGTTGACAATCCCTTTGACTACCTCGACAGCATCAAGCATGCAGGCTCAATCTTTATGGGAAGATACTGTCCCGAAGCACTTGGCGACTACTATGCAGGACCAAACCACACTCTGCCCACAAGCGGAACGGCGAGATTTTCCAGTCCGCTTTCGGTAGACGACTTTGTAAAAAAGACCCAGTATACATACTACACAAAGGATGCACTCATGGATGTTAAGGACGATGTGGCATTCTTCGCAACCAAAGAGGGTCTTACCGCACATGCAAAAAGTGCACTTGTACGATTTGAAAAGTGAGGATTGAAGATGAGCAGATTTCTTATTCCGAGGCTGTCCTCTCTGGAGGAATATGTACCGGGCGAACAGCCAAGAGACAAACAATATATTAAGCTCAACACCAACGAAAGCCCCTATCCGCCGTCAGCTAAGGCAATAGAAGCGGTAAATGATACAGAGCTGAATGATTTGAGACTTTATTCCGACCCCGAATGTAAACTGCTTAAGGAAGAAATAGCAAATTACTACGGAGTGGAGAGCAAAAATGTATTTGTATCAAATGGCTCGGACGAGTCGCTTAACTTCTTCTTTATGGCGTTTTGCGACAGTGAGCACAAGGTTTGCTTTCCTGACATAAGCTATGGCTTTTACAAGGTTTTCGGCGATTTGTATTCCCTTGACTACGAGGAAATACCGCTTAAGGCAGACTTTTCTCTCTGCGTAGACGACTACATTTCAAAGGGCAAAAATATAGTAATTGCAAACCCCAATGCACCGACAGGGCTTTCGATATCTCTTGATGATATAGAAAAGATAGTATCGTCAAACCCCGACAACCTTGTCCTTATTGACGAGGCTTATGTTGATTTTGGCGGTCAGAGTGCAGCAGGGCTTACCAAAAAATACTCCAACCTCGTTGTAGTGCAGACATTTTCCAAATCCCGTTCTCTTGCAGGTGCAAGACTCGGCTTTGCAATAGCTCAGGAGGACATAATCAAGGATTTGGAAAAAATCAAATATTCGACAAATCCCTATAATATAAACCGTCTTACCCTTATACTCGGAAGACAAGCTATGGCTGACAAAGAGTATTTTGAAGCAAGGTGCAAAGACATTATAGAGGCAAGGAACTATACAACAAAGGAGCTTACGGCTCTGGGCTTTGAGGTTCTGCCGTCTATGGCAAACTTTGTATTTGCAAGAAGTAAGGATATAGGCGGCGAGGAGCTTTACAAGGCCCTGAGGGAAAGAGGAATACTTGTAAGGCACTTTAATAAAAAATCCATCTGCGAATTCAACAGAATTACAATAGGTACAATGGACCACATGAGTGCTCTTGTGGACTGTATCAAAGAAATATTAACCAAGGAGTGATTTGAAATGCGAAAATCAGAAATCACAAGGGAAACCAAAGAAACCAAAATAACCTTAAGTCTCAATATAGACGGAAACGGCACATCGGACATAGATACAGGCTGCGGATTTCTTGACCATATGCTGACCCTATTTGCAAGGCACTCGGGAATGGACCTCGAGGTATCGTGCAAGGGCGACACTAATGTGGACTACCACCACAGTGCAGAGGACATAGGTATAGTCCTGGGAAGTGCACTTAAGGAAGCACTGGGCGATATGAAGGGCATTAACCGCTACGGCGACATAATTCTTCCCATGGACGAGAGCCTTATTCTCTGTGCAGTTGACATATCGGGTAGAGCGTATCTTAACTTTGATGCTCCCATTCCGTCACCCAAAATCGGCGACTTTGATTCGGAGCTTATCGAAGAATTTATGCTCGGCTTTGTACGAAAGGCGGAGATTACTCTTCACATCAAGAAGCTAAACGGCACAAACAGCCACCACATTGCAGAGGGCATATTCAAGGCTCTTGCAAGGGTTATTGGTTTTGCATCAAAAATCAACCCCGACACAAAAGACCAAATTCCTTCCACAAAGGGTGTGATATAAAGTGATAGCAATTGCAGATTACGGAGTAGGCAACATATTCTCCCTTATAAGCTCGTTCAAATATATAGGTGCAGATGTCTTTTTTACCAAGAACCCCGAAGAGCTTAAAAAAGCGGACAAAATTATTCTTCCGGGAGTGGGTGCCTTTGAGGATGCGGCAAATAAGCTTCGCACCTCGGGCATGTGGGATGCAATCCTTAAGGAAACCTCGGAGGGCAAACCGCTTCTCGGTATATGTCTGGGTATGCAGATGCTCTTTAACAAAAGCTACGAATACGGCGAGCACGAGGGTCTGGGTCTCATAGACGGCATAATCAGTCCGATTGAGGACGATATAAAGGCAGACCTCAAGATTCCCCACATCGGCTGGAATGCCCTTAGCTTTCCAAAGGACAGACCAAAGAGCAAGCTCTACCGCTACATAGACGAAGGTGACTTTGTGTACTTTGTACATTCCTATTACGGAAAGGATTGTGTAGAGAGCACAACGGCAACAACAGAGTACGAAATACCGCTTACCGCCTCGGTGGAAAACGGATGCGTATACGGAACACAGTTCCACCCCGAAAAGAGCGGAAAAACAGGTCTTGCAATACTCAAAGGCTTCATAGAGGTGTGATAATATGAATATATTTCCTGCAATAGATATAATAGACTCAAAAGCCGTAAGGCTTTTCAAGGGCGACTACAGCCAGAAAACAGTATATAACGAAAGTCCATTGAGTGTTGCAAAGGACTTTGAAAGCATGGGTGCAAGCTATCTGCATCTAGTAGACCTGGACGGTGCAAGAACAGGCGACACACCCAACTTTGAGCTTATCAAATCCATAGCACAGAGGACAGAGCTTAAGATAGAAATCGGGGGCGGAATACGAAGCGAAGAGGTTATAAAAAAATACCTCGAAGCAGGCGTAATGCGTGTAATCCTCGGCACAATAGCGATAGAAAACCCGTCATTTACCGAAGAAATGGTAAATAAATACGGAGACAGTATTGCTGTGGGAATAGACATTTCGGACGGCTTTGTTGCAACAAAGGGCTGGACAGAAATCAGCAAGGTTTCCTGCGACGAGATGTTTGACCGCATGGAAAAAATCGGTGTTAAAACTGTAATATGCACAGACATATCCAAGGACGGCGCAATGAAAGGTACAAACCTTGAGCTTTACAAGCACCTTAAAGCAAAGTATTCCATAGACATAGTAGCATCGGGCGGAGTATCATCAATGGAGGATATAACAAAACTTGCTAAGATGGATATGTACGGTGCAATTCTCGGCAAGGCACTCTACGAGGGTGCTGTTGATCTCAAAAAGGCAATCGAGGTGGCAAAATGATAACAAAAAGAATTATCCCCTGCCTTGATGTGCGTTCGGGCAGAGTGGTAAAGGGTGTAAACTTTGAGGGACTAAGCGATGTTTCCTCACCTGTGGAGCTTGGAAGGTTCTATAGCGATAACGGCGCGGACGAGCTTGTGTTCTATGACATAACCGCATCATACGAAGAGCGCGGACTCTTTACCGATATATTAAAGGAAGTGGCCTCCACGATATTTATTCCCCTTACCGTAGGAGGCGGAATAAACACAATAGACGACTTTGACAGAGTGCTCAAATGCGGTGCGGACAAGGTTTCCGTAAACTCGGGAGCAATCAGAAATCCGTCACTTATAAAGGAAGCGGCTATGAAGTACGGCAATCAATGCGTGGTTCTCTCGGTTGACATCAAGCGTGTCGATGGCAAATTCGTTGTATTTGCCAAGGGCGGAAGAGAGAACACAGGCATAGACGCAATAGAATGGATAAAAAGAGGCGAAGCTGACGGTGCAGGCGAAATCGTGGTTAACAGCATAGATACAGACGGCGTTAAAAAAGGCTTTGACCTTGAGATGCTGAGGGCTGTAAACTCTGCTGTATCCGTTCCTGTAATTGCATCGGGCGGTGCAGGATGTATTGCAGACTTTGTAACACTCTTTAAGGAAATACCCACAATAGATGCAGGACTTGCGGCATCTATATTCCACTTTGGCGAGGTAGCAATTTCCGACCTCAAAAAAGAACTCAAAGCAAATAATATAAATGTAAGAATATAGGAGATGAAAATATGCTCGATATAAACTCACTCAAATTTGACGAAAAGGGTCTCATACCCGCAGTAGTTACCGATGCTCTTTCGGGAAAGGTGCTTACACTTGCTTATATGAATAAAGAAAGTCTTGAAATAAGCTTAGAAGAGGGCAAAACATGCTTCTGGTCCCGTTCCAGAGGAGAGCTTTGGCGCAAGGGCGAAACCTCGGGGAATTATCAGCACATAGTATCCATAACAGCAGACTGCGACAGAGATGCCCTCAATGTAAAGGTAGTAAAGGACGGTCCCGCATGTCACAAGGGAGACGACTCCTGCTTTAATGACATAGTGTTTGGAAACGAGGAAGAGGCATTCTCAATAGACGGTCTTATGAACAAGCTCAAGGAACGCAAAAAGCTCATGCCCGAAGGCTCATATACAACCTACCTCTTCCAGAAGGGACTTGACAAAATCTTAAAGAAAGTCGGCGAGGAATGTACCGAGGTAATAATAGCCTCCAAGGCAGAGGACAAGGCGGAAACAATATACGAAATTGCTGACCTTTGCTATCATACGCTTGTGCTTATGATAGAAGCAGGCATTGAAATAGATGACATCAGGAAAGAGCTTAAATCCAGAGATGTTATTGAACATAAGGTTAAGCAGGAAAAAATGACTAAAGGAGAGTAAAACAATGAAAAAAATTATTTCTGTTATTCTTGCATTTGCAATGTGCATAAGCATGAGTGCATTTGCAGACGAAACTGTAATCGGCTCAGCCGATACCGCAACTGATATCCTTGTTGCAGAAACTTCCGATATCCCCATCAAGATAATATCGGACAACAAAATCATAAACACCGATACAGTTGTCGTAAACCAGAGAACACTTGTACCGCTCCGCGCACTTTTGGAAAGCACAGGTGC
>JAZSFO010000001.1:0-6880 GCA_045532255.1 Clostridia bacterium
TCCCCACTTGTGCCAACCATAATTTAAATGGCTCTGCTTTTGGAGAGGGAATAGACTGAATGATACGGAGCAGTTGCTCGATATCAGCTACATCTGTTAATCTTTTTTTACCATCAGCGGCTGTCATTTTCAACTGGTTACAATTTGTAACCGTTTCATTTCCTTCACCTTTTAAACGCTTTTTAAGTACCTTCCAATAGTTTCGTGCGCCTTGATAGTTTGGTTGGTCTGTGAGAACTTCAATTACATCCACCACAGAAAAATACCATTCTTCGGTTTCTTCATTCCAAGCAGTTCTAATTTTTTTATCTTCAAATATTTGTATCTTATCGTTATTATCCATAATAAAACCTCCGTCAAATATCTTTGTTTTTCAACATCTTTCGACACAATTCGACTTGTGTCAAGTCAGGAGCAAAAAATTAATTATTCATCAAGCATCAATGTTCCCTCTTTTGCTTTTTTCTTAAGCCGAGCCATCTGTTCTTTTTCAATTTGAGCAATTCTTTTTTATCGTCCCGAAAGGACATATCGCATTACCGAGTAACATATCGCGCTGAATGGTATATCGCAAATCCCGTCAGGAATTTATTTTGTTTAGCTCAGTATACCACACATTCTGTCTTTTTTCTACCCCTCGGGATAAATTTTCATTATTTCCTCCGCTATGCTTCCAAAAACAGGAACTGCACTTTGCGCTCCGCTTCCTCCGTCCTCGCAAAGAACCGCCATGGCGTATCGCGGGTTGTCATAAGGGAAAAATCCGCAGAACCACCCGTGCACAAGATTTCTGCCGTCCTTAACCCATCCTGTCTCTGCGGTTCCTGTCTTCCCTGCAATGGCTGTACTGAGATTTGAGAGCGTTTTTGCCGTTCCGTCCGTAACCGCCTGCCTCATCGCCTCCCCGACAAGCGATGCAATATAGCCGTTTATAACTCTGCTTTCGCCGTTCTTTCGAAAGACTTGGGATATCTTTCCGTTTTCGCCAACAACATGGCTTACGACATTTACATCCTTTCTTATTCCGCCGTTTGCAATAATGCACACCATATTTGCTGCCTGAAGCGGTGTAATGAGCACACTTCCCTGACCGATGGCAAGGTTTATGCAGTCAAGGGGCGAAAAGGCTGTGTCCTCGGGCAGATTGCCTCCGCTTTCGTATAGCTCCAAGCCATCTAACACGCATCCTCCCAAGCCAAGTCTTGATGCAGTATCGGTCATAGCTGCCTGTCCTATATCCATCCCCATTTTGTAAAACGCACAGTTGCATGATGAAGCAAAAGCGGTAATATAATTAGTTATGCCGTGTCCGTTATAATCATGGCATGCGAAGTCTCTGTCTGCTATCTTTACGCTCCCATTGCAAAAATAGCTTTGCTGTATTTTGTAATTTTCAAGTCCTGAGCACAGAGTAACTATCTTGAATATACTCCCTGCGTTGTAGGGCATAAGGCATCTGTTTACAAGCTCGCCGTTTGATCCCCCGACAAAATCCGCAACATTATTCTGATCATAATCGGGGCTGCTTGCCATTGCCAGTACATCAAAGGTCTCCCTGTCAAGTATGACAACCGCACCCGTAACAGAGTGCTCCGAGAGGGCGTTTTCTGCAATTTTCTGTATATGGCTGTCTATAGTGAGTACAACGGTGTTTTTTTCGCCATCTGTCTCCTCCACTCTGACACCCGTACCATCTATAATTCTGCCGTCTGCACCCCTAATAGCCGTCAGTGTGCTTGTGCCCGAGGACAAAAGCTGCTCTTCCATAGCCTTCTCCAGACCGCACACGCCTCTGCCGTCTAAGTCAACATAGCCTATGAGGTGCTTTGCAATACTGTTTGTTCCGTAACGGACGATTACAGGCGGGAGTGATTTTCCGCCGTCCTTTGAGAGAACACCGTCGGCGTTTATTTTGTATACTCGGCGCTGTGTCTCCACAAGGGGAATAAGATTTCTGTCTGCAAAAATTCCTCTGCCCTTTTTTATTACATAAGTACTCTTTCGCTGAGTTACGGCATTTTCTGTATATTCTTTTCCGTTTACCACGCATATTTTGAGGCAAACAGATGCAAGATAAAGCATAATTATAAAAAATACCACAAGAATAAATGTGAGTCTCCCTGCTTTCATACACAACCCCCTGCAATATATATCCAAATTATATTCATATTTTTGGCAAAACGGAGCAAATTATGTATGATATTATTTGTTTTTTGAAAAATACACGAAAAAATATTGCAAATTTCTCGACAAAGTGGTAAAATTCATTTTTATATAAAGCTCATGTTTTTGCATAAGCTAATTTCATTATTTTTGGAGGTATGAAAATGGATAAGTTACTTATGATTCTTACCTTTGTCGGCGCATTGGCTGCACTTCTTTTTGCTGCTGTTACTGCGTCCAAGGTCCTTCGTTTCTCCGAAGGAACAGAACTCATGCAGAAGATTTCTCTCTCTATCCGCAAGGGTGCCAATGCGTATCTCAAGCGTCAGTACAGAGTGGTTATTATCTTCTTTGCTATTCTGTTTGTTATTTTGAGTGTTATGGCAGCATTTGAACTCCTCACTCCATATGTTCCGTTTGCATTTGTTACAGGCGGCTTCTTCTCCGCTCTTTCGGGCTTTGTCGGTATGAAGATTGCTACCCTCTCCAATGCCAGAACTGCCAACGCTTGCCGTGAAGGTCTTAACCGCGGTCTCAGAGTTGCTTTTTCTGCAGGAAGCGTAATGGGATTTACCGTTGTAGGTCTTGGACTTCTGGATATTTCCGTATGGTTCTTCCTGCTCAAGTTTGTATTTAAGCTTACTCCCGATGCAATAACAAGCGCTATGCTTACATTCGGTATGGGTGCTTCCTCAATGGCTCTCTTTGCCCGTGTGGGAGGCGGTATATTCACAAAAGCTGCCGATGTAGGTGCTGACCTTGTGGGTAAGGTAGAAGCAGGCATCCCCGAGGATGACCCCCGTAACCCCGCTGTTATCGCAGATAATGTAGGTGACAATGTAGGTGATGTTGCAGGTATGGGTGCAGACCTCTACGAATCATATGTAGGCTCTGTAATCTCCGCATCTGCTCTCGGTGTATCTGCTTTCCATACTCTTGAAGCTATGGCTCTGCCGATGCTCATTGCCGCTATCGGTGTTATTTGCTCCATAATCGGTACATTCTTTGTTAAAACCAAGGAAAATGCTTCGCAGAAACAGCTTTTGGGTGCACTCTCAAGAGGAACAAACCTCTCTGCAATACTTATTGCTGTACTCTCTATACCCCTTGTTTACCTTGTACTCGGCAAGGCTAACATATCCATATACTTTGCAATTCTTGCAGGTCTTGTAGCAGGTGTTCTCATCGGCCAGGCTACCGAATACTACACCTCGGACAGCTACAACCCCACAAAGAACCTTGCAGCTACTTCCGAAACAGGTACTGCAACAATTATAATCGGCGGTCTCTCCGTTGGTATGCTCTCTACACTTGTTCCGATAGTAATCGTTGTAATATGCGTGCTTGTGGCTTACTACATTTCCGGCGGTGCACAGAGTGCATCAATGGGTCTCTACGGCATATCTCTTGCCGCAGTAGGTATGCTCTCAACTCTCGGTATTACTCTTGCTACTGATGCTTACGGCCCTGTTGCCGATAATGCAGGCGGTATTGCAGAAATGTCCGGTCTCGAAAAAACAGTAAGAGAAAGAACAGACGCTCTTGACTCACTCGGTAACACAACTGCCGCAACAGGTAAGGGCTTTGCAATAGGCTCTGCGGCACTTACTGCTCTTGCTCTTATGGCATCTTATATAGACAAAATCCATACAATCGAGGGCGGTGCAGAGCAGATAGCAAACTTAAGCATCACAAACCCCACAGTTCTTTCGGGTTTGTTTATCGGTGCTTGTCTCCCGTTTGTATTTGCGGCTCTCACAATGAACTCTGTCGGCCGTGCGGCACAGAGCGTTGTTAAGGAGGTTCGCCGTCAGTTCAAGGAAATTACAGGTCTCATGGACGGCAAGGCTGACCCCGATTACGAAAGCTGTGTAGACCTTTGCACAAGGGCAAGCCTTAAGGAAATGGTTGTGCCCACAATAGTTGCAATTGTTGTTCCCGTAGTTGTAGGTCTTATCCTCGGATGTACAGGTGTTGTAGGTATGCTTGCAGGTGCTACCGCATCGGGCTTCCTCATGGCAGTATTTATGTCAAACTCCGGCGGTGCATGGGATAATGCAAAGAAGTATATAGAAAGCGGTGTTCACGGCGGTAAGGGTTCTGACTGCCACAAGGCTGCAGTTGTAGGCGATACGGTAGGAGATCCCTTTAAGGATACATCAGGTCCTGCAATAAACATTCTTATTAAGCTTCTTTCCATGGTTTCAATAGTATTTGCATCATTGGTAGTTGCATTCTCTATACTTTAATTAAAAAGGCAAGACCACAAACGATTAAGCAGACTTTTTAGATAGCCCTCACTTCGGTGGGGGCTATCTTATTTTTTTGTAAGTGTTATCAAAAAAATATAATTCTTAATATCTGTTGTATTATATATTGCCTCCCCTCTGTACTCCCCTGCCATCCGCCGTGAAAAACTGACTAATAAGAAAAAATTAAAACCCCTGAAGGAATTCCGCAATCGAGGACCAGGCACGGTTTCCGTGCCCTCCGCAGATGCGGATAAAATTCCAAAGGGGTTTTTAGTTTTTCCGTAAGTTTTTCACATCGGTTGTGAGGGAATGCAAAATGGAAAAATGACTATCTCGGTATAAACACTTTAATTAAGTCTGTATTTTTTCTTGAATTCGGAATATCTTCTTGCAAAGTCATTTTCACCGTCGTGCTTAACATGGCTTAAGTATTCATGTGTATCCATGCTTCCATGTGCTATCTCAAGCATACAAACGGCTATATTTGAGCAGTGGTCGGCTATTCTCTCGCAGTTTGTGAGGATATCTGCAAGAATAAATCCGTATTCCACCGTACAATGACCCTCCTTGAGTCGCTCAATATGGCTTTCCTTACGCAGATAATACCGTCGTATTTCCAAGGAATTTACTGCAGTTTCGGGTAAAATTGTCATGTGAAACCAATGTTGGTTCGATTCCTGTCACACTACCTTCATTTCCAGGCGGATTTTGTCTGCAATCATTGCTATGAATTCGCTGTTGGTCGGCTTTCCTCTTGTGCTGAGTATAGTATAGCCGAAAAGCTCATTTAATATGTCAGGATTTCCTCTGTCCCATGCAACCTCAATGGCATGTCTTATTGCTCTTTCCACTCTCGACGAGGTTGTGTTGTAGTGCTTTGCAACCGTTGGGTACAGGAACTTGGTTATGGAGTTTATTGCGTCCATGTCCTCGATAACCATCATTATAGCGTCTCTTATATATTGATAGCCTTTGATGTGTGCAGGCACTCCAAGCTGTTGTATATACATTGTTATGTTACTCTCTAGGTCCTTTTGCACAGCTGTTATTTTCTTGGTATCGGTCAGCTTCTGGCATACGATATCATCAATGCGGTCTGCAAGACAGGATAGCTCAAAGGGCTTTATAAAATAGAATTCCGCTCCGAGTCTTGATGCATTGGCGATTATGGAATCGTATCCGCTGGCGGAAAAGACTATTGTTTTGGGCTTTTTTGAAAGCGTGTTGTTCTTGGATATTCTGTCAAGAAGAGTAAGTCCGTCCATAACAGGCATAACAATATCCGTAAGAAGCAAATCGGGTTTGGTTTCAAGAACAAGGTCATAGCCTGTCTTACCGTCATAGGCAATTGCTGTAACCTCATATTTATCCAAGGATACAAGATAATCTCTTACCGTCTCACAAAATTCTCTGTTATCGTCCACAATAACAATCTTTTTCTTGTTTTTCACTTAATTCTACCTCCATATGTTAAAAAATATTAAAAAAATTATAAAAATTCTTTATGGCTATTTTAATTGGCAAATAGCGTCATGGCAAGGACGAATTTTGTTTGATGGTTTTTTTCGCAAATTCGGAATATAATCGGTTGATTTTTGGGTTTTCCCTCGGATTTTGAATTTATTTGAACCTCTTGGGCATACAAGTACAATATTTTTGTACATTCATAAAAAAACAAAGGCAAAAATGTGCAGACTGTTTTCGTAATTCTGCGACATTTTTGCCTGAAAAATCATTATAATTTCTTGTTTTTAAGGGTTTTTTGTCAAAATTTTGTGACAAAATTATGACATTTTGTTTGGCAAAGGCTTCCCATTGAGTGAATACTGATTTAATTGAGTATTGTAGGGTACAGCCTTTAGGATGTACCGAAAACACTGCATTTACGGTGCGTCGGAAACCGCCGCACCCTACGATTGCTCATTTAATTAGCGATTACTTGAGGGGAAGGCTTAGAAATCCTCAAAGTTTTCGCCCGTAGAATAATCAATAATTACCCCCGGCTGTACATTGTAGCAATACACATTAAAGCATATTCCCTCTCCGCCGTCCTCAACGCTCAGTGCCTCCATGAGCACTCCTGAGCACAGCAGATTGTCACCCTCAAAAATCGGGGTTACTCTGTACATTACATGGTTTCCGCTCTCTCTCACATAGCGGGCAACCTCATTTTCAAAGGGAAGCATGCCCTCGGTGTTCATATAGCGTGTGCCTGTAATTAAGTTTTGTCTGTTGTCGTTTTCTCCCGTTAGCTGAAAGCCTATAAGGTGGCATCTGTTGTATACATATTTTCCGTCCACGAAGTCATACTTTTCGTTCTGCCAACCGCTCGGCTTTATATAACCTATATATCCTCTTTCCTCGGTCGGCATGAGGTCCCGTCCGATGCTTGCAATACACTCGGTGCATCGCTCAAGTGAGTCCGTTTCGCCGTAGGTCTCAAATGACACATCCGTTATTTCCTC
>JAZSFO010000025.1:0-51080 GCA_045532255.1 Clostridia bacterium
GAACTCAGTGACAATAACGCAGAGGACACACCTGTACCCATACCGAACACAGTAGTTAAGCTCTGCGGTGCCGATGATACTTGGCGGGCAGCCGCCTGGGAAAGTAGGGCGTTGCTGGGGTAAACAAAAAGACTTCGCATATGCGAGGTCTTTTTTGTTTTGCGATTTTTATCTATAATAAATAATTCATTTGACTTGCTATTTTTGAACATTTAATATATAATTATATTTAATGAAATTACAGAAAGGGCACTGCAAATGAAAAAATTTGACAACATACTCATATGTACAGATCTTGATGGTACACTTTTACGAAATGATAAAACAATTTCCAAAGAAAATAAAGAAGCAATTGAGTATTTTAAGGAGAACGGAGGTATGTTTACATTTGTGACGGGCAGAATGTACTTTTATGCCCGCAAATCATATGATATGGTTAAACCAAATGTTCCTGTAGGCTGCGCAAACGGCGGTGCAATTTATGATTATGACAATGAAAAGTATATTTGGAATACGTGTATTGACAAAAATGTTATAAGCATTTTGGAATATGTTGATAACAATTTTCCCGAAATGGCATTTCTTATTAACACGCCCGAAAGAGTATGCTTCTGCAAAAATAATTCATCTACAGAAAAATTCAGAATAGACAACGGTGTTCCTAATGTTGTATATAATTACAAAGAATTTAAGGAAGATATTTCAAAGATAATTTTTGCAGATGAAAATGAAAATAACATACAGATTCTTATAGATATGTTGTTAAAGCATCCTGACTCTTCTGATTATGATTTTGTTCGTTCCAGTGATTACCTATACGAAATAGTTCCCAAGGGTTATAATAAAGGAACGGTGCTTAAGCATCTGGCTGATTACCTTGGCGTTCCTATGGAAAGGACGATAGCACTTGGCGATTTTGATAATGATGTTGCTATGATTAAAGAGGCAGGAATCGGGGTTGCAGTTTCAAATGCATGTGAAGAAGCAAAAAAGTGTGCGGATATTATTACCGTAAGCAACGAGGAACATGCAATTGCAAAAATTATATCTGATATAGAAACGGGCAAAATTATACTATGAAAGGATAAGTACAGATGAAAACACTGGCTGAAAATTATACAGTTAATACAAATAACTCGGGTAATTCAAAACATATTATGTACCTTGATTATTTGCGTTCTTTCGCAATAATTGCCGTCGTGCTATTACATTGTATAAGTGATTATATTGTTTCTGCAGAGCTGTACGGAACAAGATCATGGTATATGAATATTATTATAAATGCTATTGTCAGAACAGGTGTTCCGATATTTTTTATGATAAGCGGATATCTTATTTTATCCTCAGACCTTACAAAAAACTTCTCGTTATTTTACAAAAAAAGGCTGATGCGTATACTTGTTCCGCTTATGATTTGGAATTTGCTTTACTACATCTATGATTGCCTTGTAGGAAATCTTTCACCAAGTTTATTGTCTTTTTGCGGATTTGTTGTAAATATCGGGACAAAATATCATTTGTGGTACCTTTATACTATAATAGGCTTGTATTTATTTGCACCATTTCTTAAGATTATAGTTGATAATTGTAACGGAAGACAACTTTTTTTACTTCTTGGGATAATGATGCTTTGTACATCGGTAATTCCATTTATAAACTTCTTGTTTTCTGTCAATATATATCTGTTTGACCCGCTTTTCAACGGCTATATCGGATGTTTTCTTTTGGGATACATTCTTGGAAAAACAAACTTTTCATCAAAGAATATATGGATTATAAATATATTTGCAGGAATATCATTTGTTCTTTCTGTACTGTTAAATCACATATACTCGTCAAAAGAAGGAATAAATTTAGTGATGAATTCAGGCTATAATATATGCCATTTTATAATTGCGTCTGCTTTGTTTATCAATGTAAAGCATCTTGTAGGAAATACATCTCCGCTTAACAGGACAGCTTCTTTTGTGTCTGAAATGAGCTTTGGAATATATCTTGTTCATCCGCTTATTCTTGATTTAACAAAAAGACACATTATGATTTCTCTGTCACCGATATTTTCGTCATTATATATGTTTATTGTTGTATTCTTTGAATCTATGCTTCTTTCAATGTTATATTACAGAGCAAATAAGTATTTAGGGAGGATATATAAGAAGTGAAAAAACAAATTCTGTCAAATAAATTAAAGACGGCATTTATAATCGGTATTATAATCGCCTTGCTGTCGCTTGTTGTATATTTCATCACATATTCATTGGGTTTTGGGCGTTATGCAGTTGTTGTAGCAGTCGGTGTGTCGATACTGACATCCCTCTATTCATACTGGAACAGTTCAAAAATAGTTTTGAAAATAAACAAGGCTAAACCTGCAGACCCTGTTATTCACGAGGAGGCTTTCAGAGCACTCAGAAGAGTAAGTTATTTGGCAAATACTCCCGAGCCTAAGCTATATATAATGAATGACGCCTCTCCAAACGCCTTTGCTACAGGCAGAAACCCAAAAAATTCTGTTGTATGCCTTACAACAGGTCTTCTGGAAAAACTGGATTATTATCAGCTTGAGGGCGTTATAGCACACGAAATTGCTCATATTACAAACTATGATATCCTTATATCCACAATCGCATCTGTAATGATAGGTATTATAATTATGGCGTCGGATATATGGTCCCGAAGTTTGTGGTTTTCTTCATACAGACGCAGAAACGACACAAACAGCGGGGGAGGAATACTTGCAATTGTTGGAATTGTATTTGTTATAATTGCCCCCATAGCAGGACAGCTTTTAAGATTTTCACTGAGCAGAAACAGAGAATATCTTGCGGATTCGACAGGTGCATCATACACAGGAAATCCCGAGGGTCTTGCGTCAGCACTTGCTATAATCGGCGGTGATTCCTCGTCTGTACGCACTGCAAATAATGCAACGGCAAATATGTTTATATCTGACCCCATGAGAGCTGTTAATGCCAAAAGACGAACAAATCTATTTTCTACACACCCTGATATTCAGGACAGGATACAGAGACTAAGAAATATGAAATATAATTATTAAAAAAGATATGCATTTTCGGAAAAAGAAAGTTCCGTTAATGCATATCTTTTTATTAGTTTGTTTTTTTTATTTGTTTTCCTGCATTATCCATATAGTAATCATCGGTGTATATCATGTCGGCAACTTTTACAAATTCGTATCCGTCATCTTTGAGTTTCTTAAGAATTAAAGGCAGTGCTTCGGGTGTGTTTTTGGCTGCATTGTGAAAGAGTATTATTGAACCGTTTGTTGTTTTGCTTGTAACTCTCTCAAATATTTCATCAGCTGACAAATCTTTCCAGTCAAGAGAATCAACATCCCATTGGATAGTATAGTAGCCAAGGGATTTTAACTTCTTTACAACATCGCTGTTATAATCACCATAGGGGGGTCTAAAAAGATTTGGTTTTTTGCCTGTAAGAGCTTCTATCTTTTTACTGCAGCTTTCTACTTCATCAATCAGTTGGTTGTTATCTATCTTTGTCATGTATTTGTGGGTGTTTGAATGGTTCATTATATCATGGCCTGCTTTAGACAGTCTTTTAACTTCTTCGGGATATTTATCTGCCCATTCGCCAACAATAAAAAAAGTTGCTTTAGCGTTATAATTTCCTAATATTTCAATAAGTTTATCAGTATCTTCAGCACCCCATGCCGCATCAAAAGTCAAAGCACAAACTTTTTTGTCGGTATCAACACAGTATATCGGAAGTTCCTTTGCACTTCCCTGGTTAAAAACGGTTTGTGAGTTGGTATAATTAAGTGATATCAGCATTACAAGTGCAATTATGCCCAAAATATTAGCTATAAGTTTTTTTGCAGTAAATACATATAGTTTCATTATTTCCTCCGCAAAGATATTTATATAAAATATATATGGCAGAAATAATAAAAATATGCATCTCAAAAGCAATTAAGCATTGAGATGCATATGAATTTTAAGGCTTTTATTCTTCGGTATTTTCTTTCAAAGGAATTTCGGGGATTTCTTCGGTATTATCCGCTGATAAAGTTTCGGCAATATCCTCGGCATTTTCTGGGGTTAATTCGGGAAGTTTACCGCCGTCAAATACTATTTCGAATTCTTCTCCCGTTATTTGCTCTCTTTCCAGTAGGGCAGAGGCCACATTTTCTAATTTGTCAATGTTATTCTTAATAAGCGACATGCACTCTTCATAACATTCATTGATAATTTTTCTTACCTCATCGTCAATCTCTGCAGAGATTTTTTCGCTGAAGTTTTTGGATTGTACAAAGTCTCTGCCTATAAACACTTCATCATTACTGTTGCCGTAGTTAATGGGACCGATGGCATCGCTCATGCCATATTTTGTAACCATCTGTCTTGCGATTTTGGATGCTCTTTCTATATCGTTTGATGCACCGGAGCTGATATCATCAAGAATGATTTTTTCGGCAGCTCTTCCGCCAAGCAGACCAATGATATCATTGTGCATTTCGCCCTTAGTTGTATAATATTTATCTTCAACAGGACGATACATTGTATATCCTCCTGCAAGACCCCTGGGTATAATAGATACCTGGTGAACAGGGTCATTATCGGGAAGTAATTTTGCAATTATTGCATGACCTGCTTCGTGGTATGCGGTGAGCTTCTTTTCTTTTTCGCTCATTTGTCTGCCTTTCTTTTCTGTTCCGACAACAACCTTTATCATAGCATCATCTATATCGCTGTTTGTAATCTCTGTTCGGTTTCTCCTTGCGGCAAGAAGTGCAGCTTCGTTAAGCAGGTTTGCAAGGTCTGCACCAGTAAAGCCTGCTGTTGTCTTTGCAACAACCTTGAGATCTACATCCTTTGCAAGAGGCTTGTTTCTTGCATGCACCTTTAGAATATCTTCTCTTCCTTGCATACCGGGGGCGGTAACTGCTACCTGTCTGTCAAATCTTCCGGGTCTCAAAAGTGCATTGTCAAGTATATCGGGACGGTTTGTAGCGGCTATTACTATAACTCCTTGGTTAGCAGAGAAACCATCCATTTCTACAAGAAGCTGATTGAGGGTTTGCTCTCTTTCGTCATGACCTCCGCCAAGACCTGCACCTCTTTGACGGCCTACAGCATCAATTTCGTCTATAAAGACAATACTTGGGCTATTCTTTTTTGCCTGTTCAAAAAGGTCTCTTACTCTTGATGCACCGACGCCGACAAACATTTCCACAAAGTCCGAACCGCTTATTGAGAAGAAGGGGACACCTGCTTCGCCTGCAACAGCCTTTGCAAGAAGTGTCTTACCTGTTCCCGGAGGTCCTACAAGAAGTACACCTCTTGGGATTTTTGCACCCAGAGCACTGAATTTCTGTGGTGATTTAAGAAATTCAACAATTTCCTGCAGTTCGCCTTTTTCTATATCGGCACCTGCCACATCATCAAATGTAACCTTGTCTTTGTCGCTTATATGCATTCTTGCACGGCTTTTTCCAAAGTTCATTCCGCCTTGGCCGCCGCCTTTTGATTGCTTTATGAAGAATATCCAGAAGCATATAAAAACAATGAATATTACAAAAGAGGGAAGCATTGTAACCCACCACGGCGGTTCTGCGGGACGCTGGATATCCATCTTTAATGTTCCTGCTTTTATTTGCTTTGAGAGTGTTTCTCCGGAAACTGCATTGAGCAGAGCACTTGACTGTATTTCGCAGGTTACATTTGTAATCTTACCTTTAATAAGCTTGATTTCTGCTCTGTCTTCTATAATTTTAATTTCTTTTACATTTCCGTCTTCGATTTGTTGAACCAGTTCGGAAAAACTGATTGTTGCGGGAGCGGCATCATAGCTCATAAAAGAGTATATTGCAAAAATTGCAATAAGAAGAACTATATAAACTGCTATACCCTTGAAATGTTTTTTCAAAACAAACGCCTCCTTGCATATGTTAATAATTAAGAGTAAATTTCCTTTTTCAGTGCACCGATATACGGGAGATTTCTGTATTTTTGTGCATAGTCGAGACCATAGCCGACAATAAATAAATCATCTTCCATAACAACACCGCAGTAGTCTGTTGTCACATCTTCCTTGCGCCTTGCGGGTTTGTCAACAAATGTGGCAATTTTAATTGATTTTGGTTTTCTTTCTTCAAGATAACGAATTAGATTTTTCATTGTATAACCGCTATCGAGAACATCTTCTACAATAATAACATTTTTGCCCTCTATATCCATTGTGAGGTCTTTTTTTACTACAAAATTTCCGCTTGATACTGATTTGTTTCCGTATGTTGCACATTGCATAAAGTCAATATAGCAGTCAAGAGAAACTTTTTTTACAAGGTCCGAAGCAAACATAAATGCTCCGTTTAATATTGCAACAAACACTACTTCTTCGCCCTCAAAGTCCTTGTCTATTTCCTGTGCAATTCTTGTTGTTTCGCGTTCAATTTCTTCGGGGGAAATGATTAGTTTTTCACATATGGAATTATAGTTTGTCATATGTACCTCCAAGCATTGTTATCATTAGTATTTTTTTTGATGTATTTGTAACTCTTGCTTCTTTGCTTACTCTTAACGGAAAGATAGCAAGAATTTTGTTTTTGCATTCAATAAGAGGGTATAGACCTCTTTCGTGCGATGGGATTTTGCAGTCTATAAAAAACTTTTTGACTTTTTTCGTTCCGTTCATTCCCATGGGGGAAAATATATCTCCGTCATTTCTTGTTCTCACTGCCAGATTTTTTTCATCGTAGTTATCGAGAGATATACAAATTGAATCAGGTTTATTAACATATTTTGATACAAATTCAAATTTATATACCATACCTGTTTCGGAAACATTCAGAACACATGGGACATTTATTTTATAGTTGTATTGTGCTTCCTGCAAAACCCTATTGGAAAATATTATTTCATCAGCAGATACAACACACTTTGCACCGTTACCGAATGAATACTGACATCCCGTTGATGTGTTGTTTATCAAAGCGGTAATTTGGGCAAGTGATATGTTTTGTGTACTGTTGCATAGCTTTTTAAGTGCGGAAATAATAACTCTTCGCTTAAGACTTACATGAAGAGAAGAGAACCTTTGTTTATCAATCTTTATAAGATTATCGCACTTTTCTGTAACAGAAAGATTTTTTATAACACTTTCTATATATTCGTTTTCTAAAGAAATTATTTCAGAACATCTTATAATATTTTCCAGTGCTCCTGAATTGATTTTTTTCATATTTGGAATTATACTGTTTCTTACAATGTTTCTGGCATATATATCCATGGAATTTGTAGAATCAGTAACATAATTTATATTATTATCCTTTGCATATTCTTCTATACTTTCGCGGCTTGATTCTATAAGCGGTCTTATTATGTTATTGTTGACTGCTTTAATGCCTTCAAATCCCTTGGAAGCACTTCCTCTTATAATATTAAGAAGTACAGTTTCTGCCTTGTCGTTCATGTTATGAGCAACAGCAATTTTGTTGCAATTATACTCCTTGCAGGCTTCATAGAAGAACTCATATCTTAACTGTCTGCCAGCCTCTTCCGAAGAAAGCTTATGTATTTTTGCATATTCGGGGACACTGACATTTTTTGTTACAAAAGGGATATTGTATCTTTTTGCAAAGGACTTTGAAAACTCCTGATCCCGCAAAGCTTCCTCTCCTCTGATGCCGTGGTTAAGATGAGCCGCCGTGATTTTTATATCAAATCTTTCTGCTATCGAAGAAAGAACACACAAAAGCGCACAAGAGTCAGCACCTCCGGAAAGCCCTACAAGTATGCGGTCACCGTTTTCAATCATGTTATATTTATTTATAACCTCGATTACCTTTGCTTCAAAAGATAACAATTCACACACTCCCAATACTAGAATGCAGGCTCCTGATGAGATGTATCAAGATCCATAAACTTTGTAAATTCGCCTCGCCATCCCATGTCTACACTGCCTGTACTTCCGTTTCTGAACTTGGCAATAATACATTCTACAATGTTCTTTTTTTCTGTTTCTTTGTTGTAATAATCGTCTCTGTACAAAAACATAACCATATCAGCATCCTGCTCAATAGAGCCTGATTCTCTGAGGTCGGAAAGCATGGGGTGGTGGTCTGTTCTCTGGTCGGGTGCTCGGCTGAGCTGCGAGAGGGTTATTACGGGTACATTAAGTTCTTTTGCCATAATCTTAAGGAAACGGCTGTTTTCCGAAACCTCCTGCTGTCTTCCTTCGCGGCTGTTTCCTTGTATTAGCTGAAGATAGTCTATTACAATTAAGCCGAGTTGGTTTTTCATCTTAAGTCTGCGGCACTTTGCTTTGATTTCGGATACGGTAATACCTGCCGTATCATCAATAAAAATCGGTGCCTTTGAAAGAGTGTTTATAGCACCTGCAAGTTTTGCCATGTCATCATTATTTATTTCTGCTGTTCTTAATTTTTCGCTGGATATAAGTGCTTCGGAACTTAAGATTCTGTTTGCAAGCTGTTCCTTGCTCATTTCCAGACTGAAAATTGCAACAGGAACATTATGTCTTACGGCTGCATTTGTAGCAATATTAAGTGCAAAACTTGTTTTACCCATAGCAGGTCTTGCGGCTATCAGCACAAGGTCGGATGGCTGAAGACCTGTTGTGCGTAAATCAAGAGTCTTAAAGCCTGTGGGCACACCTGTTATTTTGGAATTCTGCTTCATCAGTTCTTCAAGCTTTGAAAGATTTTCTGCAAGAACTTCCTTTATGGGATACATATCTGTTATTTTTTTGCTTTGAAGAACATCATATAACTTGTTTTCGGCAGTATTGAGTACCAAAGCAACATCTTTTTCTGTATCAAAACATAAGTCAGTAATTTCGCCAGATGAGCGTATAAGGCGTCTGAGAATGGATTTTTCCTGTATAATTTTGATGTGATATTTTAAGTTTGCAGTTGTTGATACCATCAGGCATATTTGTGTTATATAGTCAACACCGCCAATGTTATCAAATACATTCTCTAGCTCGCTCTTAATGGTTACAAGGTCTATTGGTTCTGCTCGGTTGGAAATGTTTATCATTGCCTCAAACAGTCTCTTGTGCTGTTCAAGATAAAAATCATCACTCCTTAGAGAGGAAACCACATCGCCTATACATTCATTATCAAATATTATTGAGCCAAGCACATATTGTTCTGCCTCGATGTTGCAGGGCATACTGCGGGTAACATCGCTTGCCATTTATCATTCACTCCCGAAATTCTTATTTTGCGGTCACATTGACCTTGATTTTTCCGAGTACGGAAGGGTAGAGCTTCGCATCAATTGTATATGTTCCTGTTTCCTTGATACCATCGGGAAGAACAATTTTCTTCTTATCTACCTTGATACCATGTTCGTTTTCCAAAGAATCTGAGATGTCCTTTGATGTAATCGAGCCAAAAAGCTTTCCATTGTCTCCGCATTTTGTTTGTATGGTCAGTGATATGTTTTCAAGTTTTTCTTTTAGAGCCTGTGCATTTTCCAGTTCTTGCTGTTTCTTAAATGCCTCGGATTCCTTTTTTCCTTTAAGATTGTTGAGGTTTGTTGCATTTGCTTCTACCGCATATCCCTTGGGTATAAGAAAGTTCTTTGCATAACCATCGCTTATGTTCTTTTTGTCGCCTGCCTTACCCTGTCCTTTAAGGTCTTTTACAAAAATTACTTCCATTTTATTTACACTCCTAATCATTTAATCATTTATTTTGTTTTCGCGAAGATATTCATCAATCGCTTTTTTCAGCATTGCTTCTGCTTCGTCAAGGTCAACATTGTATAGCTGTGTTGCTGCCATGGTCAAATGACCTCCGCCGCCAAGCTTTTCCATAATAATTTGTATATTGTAATTGCCGAGGGAACGGGCACTGATTTGTACGGAGCCACCCATATCGCAAAGAACAAATGCACAGCTGATGTCTGAAATATTGAGCAGTTCATCAGCTGCCTGAGCAATGATAATTGTCATATTGGCATCGCTCTTTGTACATTTGGCAATACATATTGAATGTTTATAGGTTGTTGCATTTTCGAGTATCTGCCATTTCTTCATAAATGTATTAACATCAATCTGGAACAGCTTTTTTACGGATATTGTATCAACACCGAGTTTCTTAAGATAGGAAGCAGCCTCAAATGTTCTTGCACCTGTCTTGAAGGTGAAGTTTTTTGTATCCATATATATACCGGAATAGATTGCTTCCGCTTCTTTTTTGCTCAGTTTGACCTTATCGCCCATATACTGAATAATTTCGGTAACAAGCTCCGAAGCTGACGACGCATACGGCTCATGATACGAAATTAACGGGTTGGCTATATAGTCTGCATTTCTGCGATGGTGATCAATTACTACAATATTTTTAGTGACATCAAGCAGAGATGGCTCCTCTACCATAGACTTGACATGGGTATCTACTACAAAGAGTAGTGTTCTCTTGCTTATTATTTCGTTGGCATAAGCTCTGTTTATTATCAAATCATCATATTCTTGTTCGGATAATGAATTCAGAGTTTTTGCTACTGTCTGGTTATAGTTTTCCATGACAATTTTGCACGACTTACCAAAGGTTTTGACAGCCTGGGCGAGTCCTATTGCCGCACCGAAGGAGTCGCTGTCTGCCTGCTTATGACCCATGATAAGAATTTCATCATTGTCATATATAAGCTGTTTTATAGCTTCAGCAACAACTCTTGCTTTAACCTTGGTTCTTTTTTCTGTTTCCTGACTTTTTCCGCCGAAGAAGAGATATTTTTCTCCTTGCTTTACAATTGCCTGATCGCCGCCTCTTCCAAGCGCCATGTCAAGAGAGTTATATGCATAGGTTTCGTTGATAAGCATACTTTCACCGCCGCATCCGACACCTATACTTAGAGTGGGAGACAGCTTGTTGCCTACTGCAATTGAACGGATTTGTTCTAGAATTTCAAACCTGTTATCAAGAAATTGCTCAAGTCCGCTGTTTGAAAAGTAAAACATAAATCTGTCTTTTTCATGCTTTTTAATAATTCCGTTTACGCTCTGCGCCCATAAATTGAGAGTTTCTTCAATTGCTGCAGAGATTTTTGGCTTGTCGGAATTGAGGACATCTATCATTACATCGTCATAATTGTCTACAACAATAATAGAACAAACAAACTTTTCGCTTTGGTATTTGTTTTTAAGTATTTCGTAATCCGTACAATCCTTAAAATGAAGTGCATAGAATGTTTCGGAATCGGGATTTGAAGCTACGGCTTCCACATGATATTTTCTTCCGCCGTGGGATATTTCATAAAATCCTTTTGAGTCGGAATTGATGCATTGATATAAATCAAATTCGGGGATAACCTCAGTTATGTGTGTTCTTTTTGTTGCAGACATTTCGGAAATCTCCGAAAATCCCTTGTTTGACCATAATATTACACCGTCATGTCTTATTATAGCGAGAGGCAGCAACTGTCCGCCAAATACATCAGGTACTGTTGAGAACATATCACCTGTTATGCTGTCCAGAAAATGGCGTATGTGTTTACGCTGAGATGAATTGAATATAATGTATACACAAAGACATGCAAGGCCGAATAATGCGAGCGGTATTGCAACCTTGATTTCGTATATAGCCACAATCATGCTGATGAGCAAAATTATCCATATATAATATCCGCCGCTTGAGAAAACTTTTCGAAAGGCATTGTTATTTTTCTTCATGGAATTCACCTTTTTTCGGTTTTAATTTTCTTATATCGAAGAAAGTATCTGTGATGCCGATAAGTAAAAAAATGTATATAGGATTTATGACCGGCATAACTACACATAATAGTATAAAAAGTATCATTATCAGAAAGAGTAATAAGTACCTTTTTTGTGCTGAATATGTTTTCGCTTTTAGCTTGAAATCAATAATTGATAGTGCAACAAGTATATAAATGCATGATATACAGAGAAAAGCACTGAAAAACACCATAAACCAAAGGTTTGATGTCGATAGCGTTATTCCTGCAATACAAATCAAATAAGCAACAAAAGTAACAATCCCCGCGGAAAAAGTGTCAAAGCCTCCCGAGAATTTACTGTTTTCGATAAGATACTTGTTGCAGAAAGATTTTGAAAGCATATATCTTGGCAAAAACATTATGATGCTTGATACGAATATACAAAATGGTATTAGTCCCGGAGTTACAACATACATTGTGCTGAAAATCTGACCCTCTGTATCTGCAAGCTGTGACGCGGTATCAGGATACAGCGATGCTATTATGTCAATTTGACTGAAAAGGAAGTCCGTCATATTGCCTCGCAGCTGCTCGGTAAGATTTACGCCAAGGCCATATTTGCAATATGCAATCAAAGCGGCAGAGACAATAAAATCAAGCGCAACAGATGCGGAAAGCGTCTCTGCAAACTTCAGGGATTTTCTATAACTTATACCTATAATATATCCGGGGAACAGAAACAGCATCGATGATATTATACTTGTGTATTCCAATCCCATTGTTCCTGTAAGCGAATATACTATGCAGAAAATTATTGCCGTAAGTCCTGCCAAAATCGATTTTGGTAATCCCCAATTGCAAATCATCCTTGAAATCAGTGCGGGAATCAAAAAAAGAGACACAATACATACAGGAATATAATACATGGATAATGTTGTCAGAACAATAAGAGACAATGTATTTATGATGATATTTGCAGTGTTTTTTTGCTTTGACATTGTTATCCTCCAAGCCATTAATTTTAATTACATTATTATACCATCAAACTAAGTGTTTTGCAAGAAAAATAATATAATATTTACTATTATTTAACAAAACCTGCAAATAATAACCCTGTATGTTTTTTATATATTAGAAAACACTATGTTTGGACTCTTTTAGAGCATTTTTTTGAAAGGAGTGATAGTATGTTAGACAATACAGCACTTACAGTTGTAATAATCGGTGCAATAAACTGGCTTCTTGTCGGAGTTTTTGGTTTTGACCTTGTAGCATTTATATTCGGCGGACAGGGTGCACTGATTTCCAGAATCATTTATACCCTTGTTGGTATATGCGGTCTTTGGTCTGTGGGAATGCTATTTAAGGAAAAGGTCCCTGCAAGAAGATTTAAGGACTAAATACTAAAAAATGCCGTTAAAGGGTTATTGTTAAAAATAACAGATTATAACCCTTAACGGCAATTTTTTACATATTTGTTATTGTAAATACATGAGTTTTATGTTATAATACGATTAATAAATTACGATTGGAGATGATATATATGAAAAAGTTTATATCAATTCTGCTTAGTATTATGTTTTGTTTCTCAGCACTTACTGCAAATGCATCCTCTGTACCTGAGTTTATGAACAAAACCTATAACAATTATACGGCAGATTATAAGCTGTCAATGACAATTAACAATACAGAAGAAATTGTATCTTTTCTGGAAGAATTGCAGATGCCTAAGGAAATAAGCAATTTTATAGATGTAAAGTCTCTTATTAATTCACTTTGCCGTGTGAATTCAGTTATGAATGTTCAGGCAGAAATTTCTGATGATTTCAGACGCATTAAGGCGGGTTTAACAACCCACACAGAGCAGAATATAGTTGTTAACAGGAACTATGATACATCATACCGTGCAAAAACGGGCATGTGGATAGATATGGACATAGACAGCAAAAAACTTGTTATAATATATTCAACTCCTATGAATGATAAATATGCAGTTATTGATTTTGCAAAGGATGCACCGCAGGAAGTCAGTGATATGCTTTTTGATGCATATGACAAGATATTTAACCGTGAGTTTATGGAAAAGAACAACAAGGAAATCATAAATCTTGCAGTAAAGCATGCTGATATTACAATGAGGGGTAACACATGTACTGTTAAATATGATAATGATACCTTTGCTGCACTTATTGATGATACTATGGACTATGCAATGAAATTTTCTTCCGAGATATATGCTTCTTATGGCGAACAGCTAGAAGATTTTGATATTCCGTCATTTAAGGGTATCAAGCTTCTTGGCGACAAGGGAATAACATGTACATATAAACTCAGCGGAAACAAAATTAAAACTGCTTCTGAAAAATGGGATGTATCAATAAGCCTTGCAGATATTTTTAATAAGATTACAGGCACACCCTGGCAGTATGAATTTAATGGAGATATCAATCTCACTCTGGAAACTGAGACTGATGTTAGTAAAATCGGAACTACCAAAGCTATTATGCCCAAGCTAACAGAAGAAAACAGCTTTAACATAACTGAAATGTTTGGCACTGGTTATGATGAATATGGTTATGAGACAGAAGAGTGGGAAATGCCTATGGTAAGTTTCTATGTATGGGGTGATACAGAAACTGATACCTTCGACGGCGAAAGATACTATATGCCTTTGCGAAACTGTATTGATAATGCATATTACGGTAGGGCTGATATTACCTATGATAATGGTCTTGTGACTATATTGACTGATTGCGGTGATGCCGAGCAGGATATAAGTGTGAGCCTGAATGTAGGCGAAGACTCTGCTGTGGTTAACGGTATGGTTTATGAGGATATCGGTGTCTTCAAAATAATTGACGGAAGCGTATATGCAGGTGTTGATTTTTATGAAAAATGCCTTGGCTGGTCTTTGGAATATCTACAGAAAGACCTTCTTACAGGAAGCTTAAGCTATGAGTTCTATACATCTGATTATGATGAAGAATATTGATAAAGCACTAACACAAGGAGAATAATAAACATGTCAAAAAGACAAGAACATATAAGAAATTTTTGCATCATTGCACATATTGACCATGGTAAGTCAACACTTGCTGACAGAATGCTGGAAAAAACGGGTGTGCTTACCGAAAGGGAGATGCAGGATCAGATTCTTGACAACATGGATTTGGAAAAGGAAAAGGGTATAACAATAAAGGCGCGTGCCGTAAAACTTGTATATAAGGCAAAAAACGGTGAGGAATATATATTAAATCTTATTGATACCCCGGGACATGTTGACTTTAACTATGAGGTTTCCAGAAGTCTTGCTGCATGTGAGGGTGCTGTGCTTGTTGTTGATGCATCGCAGGGTATAGAAGCGCAGACACTTGCAAACACATATCTCGCTGTTGATAATGACCTTGAGATCGTTCCTGTAATCAACAAAATTGACCTGCCAAGTGCAAGACCTGATTTTGTTAAAAATGAAATAGAAGATATTATAGGAATAGATGCTCAGGAAGCACCTTTGATTTCTGCAAAACAGGGTCTTGGAATTGAGGATGTTCTTGAAAAAATTGTTGAACTTGTACCGCCTCCCGACGGGGATTCCTCCGAACCTTTTAAGGCACTTATATTTGATTCATATTATGATGCTTATAAGGGTGTTATAGTATATGTAAGGGTTATGGACGGAGAATTAAAACCCGGAGATAAGATTAAATTTATGGCAACGGGCAAAACCTTTGATGTTGTCGAAACAGGATATCTCTCGGCGCTTGGCTCTATAACTGCTCCGTCGCTCAAGGCAGGAGAGGTAGGATATATTGCAGCTTCCATAAAGACTGTTTCAGATGCAAGGGTAGGGGATACAGTTACCTTGGCAGATAGACCCGCCAAGGAAGCACTACCAGGATACAAAAAGGTTAATCCAATGGTCTTTTCGGGAATTTATCCCGCAGACGGCGCAAAGTACGGAGACCTGAGAGATGCACTGGAAAAACTTCAGCTTAATGATGCCGCGTTATCATATGAGCCTGAAACTTCGGTTGCATTGGGCTTTGGCTTTAGATGCGGATTTCTGGGACTGCTTCATATGGAAATAATTCAGGAAAGACTTGAAAGAGAGTATAATCTTGACCTTGTAACAACTGCTCCGAGCGTTGTTTACAAAATTTATAAAACCAACGGAGAGGTAGAAGATATATCCAATCCTACAAACCTGCCTCCGATGTCAGAAATTGAGCATATGGAAGAGCCTATGGTAAATGCAGATATTATGCTTCCGACACAGTTTGTAGGAAACATAATGGAGCTTTGTCAGGAAAGACGCGGAATATACAAAAATATGCAATACATGGATGATACAAGAGTAATTCTGCATTATGATTTGCCGCTAAATGAGATAATATATGATTTCTTTGATGCATTAAAGTCAAGAACAAAGGGATATGCATCCTTTGATTATGAGCTTAAAGGCTATGTAAAATCCGAGCTTGTTAAGCTGGATATGCTTCTTAACGGCGATGTAGTTGATGCACTTTCCTTTATTGTACATGAGTCAAAAGCATATGCAAGAGGAAGAAGAATTGCAGAAAAGCTAAAAGAAACTATCCCGAGACAGCTATTTGAAATTCCCATACAGGCAGCAATTGGCAATAAAATCATAGCCCGTGAGACCGTTAAAGCAATGCGTAAGGATGTGCTTGCAAAGTGCTACGGCGGTGATATAACCAGAAAGAAAAAACTCCTCGAAAAACAAAAAGAGGGTAAAAAGCGTATGCGTCAGGTCGGAAGCGTCGAAGTTCCGCAGGAAGCATTTATGTCTGTTCTTAAGCTTGATGAATAGTATAAAAGCGATTATATCGGTTAAAAACCGCATATAATCGCTTTTTGTTTATTCGTTATTTTCTATTTTTATATTTGCCAGAGGATTGCTGTTTGCGGCGTCTCTGAGGTCATCATTTTTTATGTGCGTATAAATCTGTGTTGTGGCAAGGCTTGTATGACCCAGAAGCTCCTGTAGTGTACGGATATCAACATTTCCATCTCTGTACATCAGTGTAGCTGCAGTATGGCGAAGCTTATGCGGAGAATAAAGCTCATAATCAAGACCAGCTTTTTCAAAATATTTTTTTGCAATTATTTCTACCATACGATTGCTTATTCTTTTGCCATGTGAACTGATAAACAGCGCATCCATGTCAGTGTGATTTGTAACCTCGGGTCTTACTTCGAGATAACTCTTGATTGCATCTATACAGAGGTCATTAAGGTAAACCATACGCTCTTTGTTGCCTTTACCGATAACACGAAGGGTCCGCTTTTCAAGATTAATATTTCTTAAGTTAATGCCGACTAACTCCGATAATCGCAGACCGCAGTTTAAAAATATAGAAAACATTGCAAGATCTCTTGCTTTGAACTTTCCGTCAATTGTATTTAAGAAATTTATGCTTTCTTCAAGTGTAAGATAGCGGGGCATGCGTTTTTTTATTTTTGGCGAGTCAAGATTTGCTGCAGGATTATAATCTATAAAATTGACTCTTGTATGCAGATAGTTAAAAAAAGACCGTATGCTAGCAACTTTTCTTGCACGGTAATTGTCATTTGATGAATGACGGTTGTTTATAAATGCCATAAACTCGTAGAGGTCATTTAATTCAATTTGTTTCAAAATATTTTCATCAAAATTATCCAGTACAATAGTATCAATTTCATTTAGGGAAATATTATTTGAAACTGCTTCTATAAACTTAAAAAACAAACGAAGGTCATAGTAGTATTCCTTAACGGTGTTTGGCGATTTGCCTTTTATTACAATCATAAAATTCAGGTAGTTTCTCAGTATTTGCGGTACATCGCCGTATTTGTCAGTAGAAGCCTTTGAAAGCATATTCAGCCCTCCTCCATTTCGCAAAATTTTTATTTTGCGAAATTATGCCAGAGTTTTAATCTATCCTCTATTTATTTTAATTATCCTTTTTTCTGTAAAAATAACATCCATTGCAATGTCGTGTTCGTCATTTTCAATATCTTCAATTATCTGAAAATCATATGCAAGTGCAATTTTGGTTGTATTTTTGTTCTGAGAAAAAAACTTATCATAATATCCTGCACCGAAACCTATTCGATTGCCTTTTGTGTCAAAAACAATTCCCGGAACTATTACACAGTCAATTGCATTTTGGCAGCTTAAATCTGCTTGAGCATTCGGTTCAATTATTCCGTATTTATTTAAAGAATAATCTGTGCTCTCGTAAATTCTTACAGGAGTCATTGTTAATTCTTTTGTATTGCATTTGGGTAAATATACTGCCCTTTTGATGCTTGTAAGATAATTTATAATTTCATTTGTTTTTACTTCATTCTGAAAGTCGCTGTATACAAAAACATTTTCAAACATGTCCAAAAGTTTTGAACCCTTGAGCTTGCAAAATATTTCACTGCTTGCCTTTTGTACAAATTCATTAGGCAGCAGCTTTCTTCTTGAAATCATTTCTTTTCGTAATTGTATCTTATTCATGTCAACTATATATCATGTTCTTTTCAAGTGTTTTGGATGCTTCCTTGTCTATAAGCATTTCTACGAGCTTAAAACCGAGCTTGTGGGCTGTTCCTGCACCTCTTGATGTTATTATGTTTCCTGAGACGCATACATCATCATAAAGCACATTTGCCTCATATAAATATTCCTCAAATGATGGGAAACAACATGCATCTATGCCTTTTAACATTCCGAGCTTTCCGAGAATTGACGGTGCGGCACATATTGCACAAATCATTTTATTGTTTGAATAAGCATCTTTTATAAGAGATATTGCCTTAGCAGAGCTTTCGAGGTTAACATATCCCGGATATCCCCCCGGAAGAAAAATACCGTCATATTCCCTGATATCATCTATCAACAAATCTGCTTTTACTTCTATTCCGTGTGCACCTGTAACAGATAATGTATTATTTATTGATACTGTTTGTATATCTATTTGTGCTCTTCTTAATATATCAACAACGCATAGTGCTTCTATTTCCTCAAAGCCGTCAGCAAGTATAGTATAAATCATTATATATCCCTCCGTCAAAAAATAAAGTCATTTACAGCTATTGCAATAAGCGATGATGAAAATTGCTCTTTCACAAAATCAAGCTCAGGTATGTACTGTATGTATCCTGCTATGACATATATAAGCATGGATGCAATGACCCCTGCAAGAAGTCCGCACACACTTCCCAAAAGGCTGTCAACACTTCGGATTATTGGAAGCGAGGTTGTCCTTTTTACAAGCTGTCTCAATATAAAAACAAGAATTTTCAGGCTAATAAACGAAATTATTACAAGCGGAATTGTCATAATTGCTCTAAGAGATTTTGAGGCAAGTGTATATGCGATGCTTTTGTTATTTATAGCTGTCGGCTTGCCGTCATCCTTCCCCAAACCGAATATTGATAAGTAAGGGGCGGATTTTAATATATCATTTTCTGCATTTTCGAGATGCTCTTCGATGCTTTGCGATACATTGGTAAGCATTTTTACACCGTAGTCGGATTCGAATAATGTATCTCCGAGATACGAGTATATTCCCGTAACTATCGCTATTGAAAAAAGGAAAACAGCAAACGATAAAAGTGTTTGTGCAAAGCCTTTTTTATATCCCATAAATATAGAAATAACAACCGTAAAAATCAGTATAAAGTCGAAAATCATATTATCACCCTATTTGAGAGGAAGTAATTTTGCTTCCCTTGAATTATTAAGAATGAGTGCGCATTTTTTTGTGGCTATAAAAATTACATCTTTAATGTCATATGTTATATCGGCTGATGAAATGTGTTTTCCCTTGATGTTTATAACCTGAATTTGTCTGTCAAGAGTAAGCAGGGCACTTTGATTGTGCATGTCTATTCCGTGTATTTTTGAGGATGTAATATACTCTCCTGCACTCTTGCCTTTGGTTGTATAGAAAACGACCTTTGAACCTGTATTTGCTGAATCATCATCGTTAAATATAAATGCAAAAAGACCGTCATCATATGTGTATTTGTATAGACTTTTTCCATCAAAGTTATTTTGCCATTTCATTCTTCCTGACGAAAGATTGTAGCATTGCATTTTGGTTTCAAAGAGTGTTATAATTTCTTTCTTTCCTGTCATTATCATACCGCCGGGAACAGAATTATGAAAATCTATTGTGCAGTCGGTTTTGTTTTTTCTGGTGTTTGTAACAACAAGCTTTGAAGAAACATTTTTCTTGTCTGTTACAAGCTCGTTTGTAATAAGAGTATAATTGTTATCAGATAAGACAGCATATGTTATAAAGCTGTCAGGATTATCTCTGTAATACAGCATTTCTCCTTTGGGGTTATATACAACAAGTTTGTTTTTGAGACCTGCTTCCTCCAGGAAAAGTACGGTGTATCCGTTTTTATTAATGTTGCCGAACATTACATTTCCGGGGGTTTTGATTTCTTGAGTTTTGTTTCCGTCAGTTACCATGGCAAGCTTATCCTCGTTATAATAAACAAGGACATATTTGCCGTTGACCTTTATTGACGGAGCTGTTTTCGAACCGTTTATTTCCCATTGAAGTTCCTGATTTGTGTTAAAGCATGATATCTTTCCGTCTTTTGCCATTACATAGCCTTCTTTATATGAGTCAAAGGCGTAGTTATTGGCACTTGTAAGAGTAATTTTGTCTGTTTTTACAGTATTTGTGGCGTGGAAATTTGCATTACCGCCTGCAGATACAAATATTCTGATAAAAACAAAAATTAAAAGTATATATAATAAGTACTTGAATATTTTTCTGTTGTTTGAAGTATTCTTATTTTTCTTGGGAAAATCAATAATTTTCTCATTTGAATTATTATTTTTCAATTATTTCAACACTCCTAATATTCTACTCTGTATAGTGACAACCCCTGCGGAGGTGCTGTGGGTCCTGCTTTGGAACGGTCCCTGGCACAAATTATTTCCTGCATCATTTCGGGAGGATATTTACCCAGTCCGACATCTGACAATGTACCTGTAATAATGCGTACCATATTGTATAGATATCCGTTTGCTCTTATGTATATCTCTACAGTACTGCCGACCGATAAAACATCTAGGCCATATACGGTTCGTACAGCGGATTTGACTTCGGTTCCCGATGTCATAAATGATGTAAAGTCCAATTCGCCGATAAGATATTTTGCAGCCTCCTGCATTTTTGATACATCAAGCTCCCTTTTGATTTGCCATTCGTAATTTCTTGAAAAAACCTCGGGATTTTTATCTGTATTAATTATATATCTGTAGGTTTTGGATTTGGTATCAAACCTTGCGTGAAATCCGTTGTCAACTGTTTCGCAGCTAAGTGCTTTGATATCATCGGGAAGCTTGTTGTTGAGAACTATCGGAAGTCTGTCTGCAGGAATTGGAAATGATGTAACAAAAGAACATGCATATTCAACTGCATGTACACCTGCATCTGTTCTTGAACAACCATTGATATGTATATTTTCATTTGTGATGGAAGAGAGTGCATCTTCCAGGGCTTTTTGAACTGTTATTGCCTGTGGTTGAATCTGATATCCGTGATAATTAGTACCGTCATATTGTATTTTGAGAAGTAGGTTTCTTTCTGTCATATAATTACTCCGATAAAATAAACAATTATAGCACAAGCAAGTACAAACACAAGTGCAAAAACATCTTTTTTGTTCATGGATAGTTCTTTTAATCTTGTTCTGTTTTCTCCGCCTCTGTAACATCTGCATTCCATAGCGGTTGCAAGCTCATCGGCACGCCTGAAGGAGTTTATAAAAAGCGGTACAAGTATCGGAACAAGAGCCTTTGCTCTTTTTATAAGATTACCACTTTCAAAGTCGGCACCGCGTGATTTTTGAGCCATTATAATTTTGTCTGTTTCCTCAAGAAGTGTCGGTATAAATCTAAGAGCGATTGTCATCATCATGGCAAGCTCGTGGGAAGGTAATCCTATTTTTGAAAACGGCTTAAGCAGAGATTCTATGCCGTCCGTCAGTAAAATCGGCGAGGTTGTAAATGTAAGAAGCGATGTAAATGACACAAGCATAATAATTCTGATTGACATTGTTATTGCAGAAATTATGCCTTCCTGCGATATTTTGATAAACTTCCAGTTTATTACATAATTATTGCCCGATGTAAGAAACAGGTTAATGATTGCTGTAAAGATAATCAAAATCAAAACAGGCTTAAGTGATTTAAGTATTACGGCAAAGCGGATTTTTGAAAGATATATAACAAGAGCATTTAATGCAATTACAACAGCGAAGCTGGCAGGTGTTTTGCACATGAAAACGACAATTATAAAAATTATTGCCGATATTATTTTAACTCTTGGATCGAGTCTGTGTATAGGTGAATTTATGGGAAAGAATTGACCCAATGTAATATCTTTAAGCATTTTTTGCTCCTTTGATTATTTTATATATTGCCTCTGCCGCATCTTTGACATTATAAACATCGCTTGGAATAGAATATCCTTTTAACCTCAAATGCTCGATAACAGAGCATATTTGCGGTGTGTTAAGTCCGATTTCTTCCAGCATTTTTCTTTTGGAAAATATCTCCCCTACTGTACCGAATGCCTTGAGTGTGCCGCCTGACATAACCAATACCTTTTGTACGCTATCAGCTATATCCTCCATTGAGTGAGATACAAGAATTATTGTTGTTCCCTTTTCCTTGTGGAGCTTTTTGAGACGGGACAGCAAATCATTTCTGCCTCTTGGGTCAAGACCTGCAGTCGGTTCGTCAAGAATAAGTACCGATGGTTCCATGGCAATTACTCCCGCAATTGCAACACGTCTTTTCTGACCGCCTGACAGATCAAAGGGCGATTTGTCAAGAAGTGCTGGATTTAATCCGACAAAATCAATTGCGTCAAAAACTCTGCGTTTAATCTCGCTTTTATCAAGACCCATGTTTGACGGCCCAAAAGCTATATCCTTATATACAGTTTCTTCAAACAACTGATATTCTGGATATTGGAATACGAGACCTACTCTTGAGCGAAGCTCGTTCATTGAGCATTTTGAGTCGGTAATATCCATGCCGTCAATAATAATTGAACCGCTGTCAGGCCTCAGAAGACCGTTAAGATGTTCTATAAGAGTGGATTTTCCGCTTCCTGTATGACCTATAAGACCTACAAATTCGCCGTCTGATATTTCAAAGGATATATCATTTAATGCGACTTTTTCAAAAGGACCGTTTTTTGAATATGTGTATTTTAAGTCTTTGACAATTATGGACATAATTTATCTATCTCCCTGATACATTCATCCGTGTTTAGAATTCCATCCGAAATGTCTATCCCCTTTTTTCTGAGTTCATAGGCAAGCTTTGTGACCTGCGGAACATCAAGACCCAGTGACTCAAGGATGCTTACCCTTGAAAAAACATTTTTGGCAGTATCATCCATGACAATTTTTCCATCGTCTATTACAACTACTCTTTTTGCTCTTACTGCCTCATCCATGTTATGTGTTATAAGAATAATTGTAATTGAATAATTCTTATTAAGCTCCTCTATACAGTTCATTACCTCCATGCGTCCCTTGGGATCAAGCATGGCTGTAGGTTCGTCAAAAATAATAATTTCGGGACGCATTGCTATAACGCCTGCAATGGCAATTCTTTGTTTCTGTCCGCCCGAAAGCAAATGAGGAGCGTGCTTTTTGTACTTTGACATCCCGACTATATCAAGGGCTGTGTCTACCCTTTTTCTTATTTCGTTTGGCTCAATGCCTAAGTTTTCTGCAGCAAAAGCGACATCTTCCTCCACGACTGTTGCAACAATCTGATTGTCAGGGTTTTGAAAAACCATCGCGGCTGTCTTTCGTATATCCCATATTCGTTCACTATCAGATGTATCCATACCGCCCACAAAAACCGAACCGCCGCAAGGAAGCAAAATTGCATTAAGGTGCTTTGCAAGAGTTGATTTTCCTGAGCCATTATGACCCAAAACAGCTACAAACTCGCCTTTTGATACGGAGAGATTTATGTCTTTTAGGACTATTCTTTGTTTATCCTGTGTGTAAAAAAATGTAAGATTTTCTGCAGTAATCAATTTTATTCCTCCAGCTTATACCATCTTGTTGCAGCGCCGCACGGAAGTGTTAGTGCTGATGATTTGATAGGAATTCCAATTTCGTCAGAAGTAACTATTCCGCCGTATTTTCTTTGAAGTTCCATTGTGAGAAGATTTTTTACAATTGTATGAGATATACCTGTTGTATAAGAATTCACAATAAAGAATAATGGATTATCCGAAAGAAGCATTGAGCATTTTGAAACAAGACCGTGTAATTCGTCTTCAAACTTCCAGATTTCACCCTTTGGTCCTCTTCCGTATGACGGGGGGTCCATTATTATAGCATCATATTTATGACCGCGTCTGATTTCTCTTTCTACAAATTTAATGCAGTCGTCAACTATATATCTTATCGGTGCATCGGAAAGTCCTGACGAGGCGGCATTTTCTTTTGCCCATTGTACCATACCTTTTGCGGCATCAACATGTACGACCTTTGCACCTTGGGATGCACATGCAACTGTTGCTCCTCCCGTATAGGCAAAAAGATTTAATACGGAAATTTCTCTGTTTGATTTTTTTATCATATCCATTGAAAAATCCCAGTTAACAGCCTGCTCGGGAAAAAGACCTGTATGCTTAAAGCCCATTGGTTTAACATTAAATATAAGATTTCCGTAGGATATTTTCCATGTGCTTGAAATTTCACCCCGAAACTCCCATTCGCCGCCGCCTGACTTGCTTCTGTGATATACGGCACTAACCTTTTTCCATTCATCGGGACTTAATTTTCCGCTCCATATAATCTGCGGGTCGGGTCTTTCCAGAATAACATCATTCCACCGTTCCAGCTTCATTCCGTCGGATGCATCTATTATTTCATAGTCTAACCATTTTTCTGCAAGTAACATATATTATCTCCCAATTCCTTTTTTGGCAATCCTTATATCATCACCCATAAATCGCATAACTTCAAAGTTTCCGATAATTCTTGAAGCCACTCTGTCGGTATATTTTTTTTCGAGATTTGAAAGGCTTAAATTTGTGCTTATGATTGTGCTTTTTTCATTAAGCAGTCTTGTGTTTAATATATCAAAAAGCACAGAACATGTGTAAGCTGTTCCAAACTCAGTTCCGAGGTCATCTATAATGAGAAGATCGCAATTGTATATGCTTTCGTATATGCCTTCGTTCATATCCCTGTCTATACGGCAAAATTTATAATCCTCCATGAACTGAAAAAGCTTGTATGCGGATTGATAAACAACGCTGTATCCCCTGCTCATCAGCTTGTTTGCAATACAGCTTGCCATAAAGGTTTTGCCTGTTCCTGATGTGCCATAGAAGTAAAGGTTGTCCTTTTTTATATCAAAATCATCACAGAACAGCTGACAGTCTCTATAGACTGATTTTATGTTGTCATATGGCGAAATATTTATTTTGCTATCAATGACATTTTTTGAATACCACTGTAAAGAGAAGTTTTCAAAAACATCTTTTTCACAGTCAAAGGAAATGCTTTTGCTTCCGTCTATATCCGTAAGCATTATTTTTTTCATTATCTCCATATAGCACTTGCATTTTTGACCGTCGGCGATACCTGTATCCTTACATATACTGCAGTCATAATGTGTTTCTGTATCGCTTATTCCGTTATCATCAAGAATAGATTTTCGCTCACGTAATAGAACGGCTTTTTCGGCATTTACTGCCTTTACCGCTTCATCGGGACTTATGTTTTCGGTGAGTATTCTTGATGCGTGTCTTACCGCGAGGGCAGAAATTTCATCATCTATCTGCTTAAGTCTTGGAAACGATAAATATAATTCCTGTAATTTTTCTTTTGCGATTGCCTGGTTTTTTAATTGTCTGTTTTGATATTCCTTCATTACCTTGTCATGAAGTATACCTGAACTATACATATTTCATACCTCTTTAGTTTTTGTTTACTCTGTCTTTTATAAGCTGAACTTCATAATCACTTATTTCATCGTCATAATCCTGGAAGAAGTTTCGCTTTACAGGTTGTTTTGTATCCTTTGCGGTGTTTTTGGGCGGTGCAATATTATTTTTTATAACTGCATCCATATACTTAAATGTAATTTTACCTGTATTTGCAACTGCCGCTTCGTATGCGGCTTCTATCTGTTCATCCTTTGCTTTGAGCTCATAAACCCAGCTTCGTATAAATGCCTCTTCTGTATTTGTAAGCTCTCTGCCTGTAATCTTAAACATTGATTTGTATTTTTTTGTAAGTGCGGTAAATTCGTTTTCTTCCTTTACAACAACACTTGCTTTCGATAGTGTGTTTATCCCCTTGTCAGCCCAGGTGTATGCCACCTTTTCTATATAACGCATATTTGTTTTTCCGTATGATATACAATGCTCCAAAAGGGTAAATATAACTTCAACAGGCATTCCCAGATAATCGTAAAAACTAAAAAGTATCTTGCGTTCTGTATCTGTAAGTGGTCTGTTAAGAAGTTGTTCGGAAATAAGAAACATATGTCTTATTCCGTCGTTATTTTTCATGTATGTGTTTATATCGCTTTTTGTATAACTGACAGCTGTCGGGTTTGAGGATTGCCTGGGTGAGGACTGCGTCTTATCTTCTTTTTTTTCGGTTAAAGACGGTAATTCGGCTTTTTCGTCAGAACGAGCCGAATCCATAAACTCAACAGAAAAATCTTTTTCTGATATTTGCTTGAATTTAATAAGACCCATCTTCTGCCAATATTTAAATGCACGGATTACATCCGACTCGAGCAGATTGAGAGAATTGACCACATCGGACATTTCCAGTTCGCTGTTATTAAAGTGTCTAAGAACAAAGAGGTAGACCTTTACAAAAGAGCCGTTTGCTTCACAAAGAAATTCGTCAACAAAACGGTTGCTTACTGTAAAATAATCAATATTTCTCGTTATGTTTATCATCAGTTATACTCCTATTTACACAGCATCTAATCGATTTTATAAGTGCAGAAATGTGTCTTGCCTTTGACAAGACACATTTCTTTATATTACAAACTGTTACAATTAGTTGTTGGAAACATTTATTGTTGTAGCTTCAAATACACCGCTGTTTCTCATACCAAATGCGGTAATAACAGCACCCTCCTTAACTGCGGAAAGCTTGATGGAGCTTCCTGTAAGGATATCAATTATAGTTGCCTTGGATTTAACAAATACAGGCTCTGTAACAGTTATACCACTTGTTTTGTCTGTATATGTAACCTGAATTACGCTGTATGATGTGTTAACGGAAGAAACTGTTCCGCTAATCTGTGTTACACCCTCTGAAACATCTGTTTCGAGCTTTACAACTGTTTCGCCTTCCATTGTCATCGAAACGGCAACACCTACACGCAGGTCATAGAATGTGGGGGTAGATTTTCCGGGCATTACTATTTCACATGCATTGCTTATGGGATATGTCATTGTACCGTCATCTGTTTTAACTGTTATTTTGGGAGATGCAGATATGATAACCTCCTGTATAACACCTGCCTTGCTTTGCTTCTTGCTCGTGGAAACAATTTTTGTTACTCTGTCATATGTGAGAGTAAGTGCTACTGTGTCACCGCTTACAATAGCTGTTGCGGTTGATTTTGCACCGTTTTTGCTAACCTCAACATTGCTGTCGAGAATGTATGTTTTCTGCGTGCCGTCTGTAAGCTCGACACTAATCATGCAAAGCGGTGTAATGGTCACATCTATAACTCTGCCTGAAACATTTTTGGTTTTAGCATATCCTCTGATGGTTGCTGCTTCGCCCTTTTTTATGCTTAAGTGTACGAATGCGCCTACAGGGATATCATTGAGTGTTGCACCCTCGTCTTCGTAGCTGATAGCAACATCGCTACTCAGAGGATATGTTTCCTTTACATCTGTGCCTATAGTAACATCGTCTTCTTCAACAACATAGATGGATATGGATGCCTTGTTTCCGGCTGTCTTTGAGCTTACAACGCCGGTAACTTCCTTGTCAACAAGAGGAGTAATAAAGTCAATTGCATAAAGTGAGCCGTCTTTAACTGTAAGAACAGCATTGTAACCTGTAACGATATCGTTGAGGGTTATATCAGCACCTTCAAATCTTAATGTAACACCTGTATTGATTATGTATCTGTATGAGTCGGTCTCGTTCTTTACTTTAATAACCTTGGAAGCATAATCGATATCTGCTACCTGACCGCTATAATAGGTGTAAAGTGTTGCCTCTCTCAGCTTGTTCATAAGAAGTGCAGCCTGTGCTCTTGTAACGTCTGTTGCAGGAGAAAATTTATTGTCGCCGACACCGTTCATCATGCCGTTCTTTGTTACATATTCAACATATTTCTTTGCATACGCGGGGATGTCGTCAGCATCGTCAAATTCTAAGGTTGTAATGAGATTTTTGCTTACTTCGCTTTCTGCATCAAGAGCCTTTGTCAGAAGAACAGCAATCTCATATCTTTTCATTCCTGAATTTGCATTTGTCTTATCGATATAATCACCAAGTTCGTCCTCTTTAATGATGTTTTTCATAAGAAGATAGCAAACTTCATCACTGCCAAAGGTTAATTCAAATTTATCAACCTTTTCGCCATACATTGTTTTGGCTGCTTCAAGAAATGCTTCGTTTTCGGGTGAGTTGACACCGAGTATTCTTGCGGTAAGAAGAAGTGCTTCGAGTTTTGTCACTGTATTGTCGGGTTTGAATGTTCCGTCGCTGTATCCGGTAATTATACCGAGATCAGCCATGTTTTCAATGGCTTCTATCGCCCAGCTGTGTGTGGAGCTGTTTACATCACTAAAGCTCTTTGCACCTGCAAAAGTAGGCATGGTCAATACTATGGCAATAGCCAATACCACTGATAAGAATTTGAATTTTTTCATTTTTTTACCCTCCTGTTTCAATTCAATTCTACGCTTAAAAACGGTATCGCATTTAAGCTTATATCTGCAATGTTGCCCGCCTTCCATTCATGGTAAGCACATGCGGCAACCATTGCTCCGTTATCCGTACAAAGTATAGGTGACGGATAATAGACTGTTTTTGAGCCCTTTCTGTTATTGAGTTCCTGTCTGAGTCTTGAGTTGGAAGCAACACCGCCCGCAAGGGCTATACGGCTGATGTTGTATTTATCTGCTGCGGCTAAGAGATTGTCTATAAGTACCTCAACGACGCTTTTTTCAAAGCCTGCTGCAATGTCTGCTTTGTTTATTGGTTCATTTTTTTGATTTGCGTTATGAATGTAATTTATAACACCTGTTTTTATTCCGCTGAAGCTAAAGTCAAAGTTGTCCTTGCCAAAGGTAACTTTCTTGAACGAAACGGCATTTTCATCGCCCTGTTTGGCCAAGGCATCTATTTTTGGGCCTCCGGGATAACCGAGTTCAAGAACTCTTGCAACCTTGTCGAAAGCCTCTCCTGCTGCATCATCTCTAGTCTGTCCTATGACCCTGTAATCTGTGTAATCATTAACAAGGATAATGTGGCTGTGTCCGCCCGATGTTACAAGACACATAAACGGTGGTTTGAGGTCGGGATGCTCAATGTAGTTTGCACATATGTGTGCTCTTATATGGTGAACAGGTATAAGCGGTTTATTAAGTGAATATGCAATTGCCTTTGCTGCGGATACTCCTACAAGGAGTGCTCCAACCAGACCCGGTGCATATGTAACACCTATTGCATCTATGTCGGAAAGGCTTTTTCCGCTTGCATCTAGTGCTTCTTTGATAACTGTGTTAATTACTTCAAGATGCTTTCTTGATGCTATTTCGGGAACTACACCGCCGTATAATTTGTGTATATCTATTTGTGAAGAAATGATATTGGACAGAACCCTTTTGCCATCCTCTACTACGGATGCAGATGTTTCATCACATGAGGATTCTATACCTAAAATCAATGACATATTATCACCGCCTAAATGTTAAGTGACATGAGTATCGCATCATCACACGGATTTTGATAGTAATTTTTTCGTATGCCGTCTGCGGAAAATCCGCAGGAGTTGTATAGTGACACGGCACCGATATTTTGGCCTCTGACTTCTAACATAAGTTTTGAGTAGCCTGATTGCTTGAGAAGACTAACAAGCTGTTGTATTATAAATCTTGCAGCACCTTTTCTGCGATATGAATGTTTAACCGCAATTCTGTTAAGCTCTGCTTCATCCAGTACGGTCGATACATTTGCATATCCTACGGTTTGACTATCTACATAGCACAGAATGTATATGCTGTCGGGTTTTTTTATATCTTTTTGTATAAGCTCAAATGACCAGAATTCATCGGAAAAACACTCTTTTTCGATATTATATATTTCCTCTGCATAATCTTCCATTTGAGACACATTTGTTACTCTATACATAGTATGGTTTTCAACGCCTTTTTAATTGCCAAAGCACAGTTATTGTATTCTTCCTGCGACTTACCGAACGGGTCATCAATATCAGCTTCTTTGCCATATGCTTTTTCGCTGAGGGTAAGAATTTTGTCCTTGAATTTTGGCAGAGCACTGCGGATTGCCATTTTGTGCGATGATGTCATTGTAAGAATAAGGTCGCTTTCGGCAATATCCTTTTCCTCAAGTTGTGTTGCCATATGTTCAAAATTATCTATGCCAAGCATTTTTAATGCTTCTGTCGATTTTTGATTTATTTTCTGTGGCATAAAAACACTCAGACCCCTCGAAAATGATGAACCGTCTATGCTGTTTTGAATACATAGCTTGTTGTATATAGCTTCTGCCATCGGGCTTCTGCATGTGTTACCTGTGCATACAAATAGTATTTTCATATATTTACACCTTTGTTATTTTGTTCCCTGCAGACTTGTAAAGTCTGTTACGTACAGCAACTCCTATTCCGTCTTCTTCGGTGAATTCAGCATATATGACAGATACCTTATACTCATCAAAAACCCTCAAATTGTAAAAAAGACTTGATGCATATTCTGCCATTGTATTTCCTGCTGACAAAACACATTTTGCATTGTCATAATCACCGCCCCTATATGTAAGGACACCGGCATTTATATTTGTTTCCAGCTTGGATAATATATATTTTCGTATGTTGTCCTTATTACCGCATACAACCTCAATATCAGCTTTTGGTGAATAGTGCTTGTACTTCATTCCAGGGCATTTGGGTTTGTCTGTCGGCTCTGTCAGAGAAATATCATAAACCGCAGAGGGTATTAATTCTTTAATCATCTCCAGAGTTATTGCACCGGGTCTCAAAATAGTAGGTATGTCCGATGTCAAATCAATAACCGTGGATTCAAGACCGATTTCGCTATCGGAAGATTTGATGATAAAATCTATTCTTCCGTCAAGGTCTGCGATAACATGATTTACATTTGTCGGGCTTGGACTTCCCGATAGATTTGCAGAGGGGGCGGCAATGAATTTGCCGCTTTTTGAAATAAGGTCTCTTGCGAGTCTATCGGACGGACAGCGTATAGCAACTGTATCCAGACCGCCTGTAACCCTGAATGGCACTGTGTCCTTTTTGGGAAAGATTATTGTAAGCGGACCCGGCCAGAACTTGTCCATAAGAAGAGATGCATCTTTAGAAACTCTGCTTGCAAGGTGTTTGACATCATCTTTTTGTGCAATATGAATAATCAGCGGATTATCGCTTGGTCTGCCCTTGGCTTTGTAAATTTTGTCAATTGCCAGTTCATTCATGGCATCTGCACCGAGACCGTAAACTGTCTCAGTCGGAAATGCAACCGTACCGCCGTCTGCAAGGCACTTGGCAGCTTCATCCAGTTTATCGCAGTTTATAATTTTTGTCATATTATGCTTCGCTCACTTTCAGCTTTTCGCTTTGGTCAGTAGTAATCAAAGCATCTATTATTTCATCCAAATCGCCGTTTAATATAGAATCAAGGCGGTGCAGCGTAAGACCTATTCTATGGTCTGTAACTCTGCCCTGAGGATAGTTGTAGGTTCTTATTCTTTCGCTTCGGTCTCCTGTACCGACCTGACTTTTTCTTTCTGCACTGATTGCATCATTTTGCTGCTGAATAAATATATCATATACTCTTGAACGGAGTATCTTCATTGCTTTATCCTTGTTTTTGTGCTGTGATTTTTCGTCCTGACACGAAACCACAACACCTGTCGGTATATGTGTAATTCTTACTGCAGAGTCCGTTGTGTTAACGCACTGTCCTCCCGGACCGCCTGCTCTGAAAACATCTATCCTCAAATCATTTTGGTTGATTTCTACCTCTACTTCTTCCACTTCGGGAAGAACAGCAACCGTAACTGTCGATGTATGTATTCTTCCTCCTGATTCTGTGGACGGTATTCTCTGTACACGGTGTACACCGCTTTCAAATTTGAGTCTGCTGTATGCCTTGTCGCCGTTTATTGCAAAGGAAACTTCTTTGTATCCGCCGATATCCGTCGGGCTTTCGCTGAGCATTTCTACCTTCCAACGCTGCGTCTCAGCATACATTGAGTACATTCTCAAAAGGTCTGCGGCGAAAAGTGCAGCCTCGTCTCCGCCTGCACCGCCGCGGATTTCGACAATAACATTTTTGTCGTCGTTGGGGTCTTTGGGCAGAAGAAGAATTTTTAACTCTTCGCTTATTTTTTCTATCCCGATGTTGCTTTCGTCTATTGTCTGTTCAAGAAATTCCTTTTCATCCTTATCAAGTTCATCGGACTCAAGCATTTCTTTGGCTTCGGAAATATTTTCTGTAAGAGCCTTATATTCGCGGTATTTGTTAACTATCGGTGTAATGTCGCTGTGTTCCTTACAGAGCTTACGCCATAACTCCTGATCGGTAATTACTGCGGGATCGCTGATTTTGGTCTCCAATTCCTTAAATCTGTCATCTATAAATGATAATTTATCAAACATCTGTACACCTCAAAAAACACATAATATATCAACAATAATTTTAGCATAAAATCAACAAAAAATAAAGAGTTTTTTTCAATTGTTATATTTATGTAATATAAACTAATTAAATATTTTTATGTTACCAAAATCGTCGAATAATTTTGTAATTCTTAATGAAAGAGCTGTATGGTTAGAATTCTTTAGTTCGGGGTCGGAATTTATAATTTCGTCACATGCTTCGCGTGCTGTTTGCGCAATTTCCAAATCAGTAAAAAGATTGGCGATTTTAAGCTCGGGAATTCCATGCTGTCTTGTTCCGAAAAATTCTCCGCATCCTCTTAACCGTAAATCTTCTGATGCAATTTCAAATCCGTCGGAGTGAGCGCACATTATTTTCATTCTCTCCTTTGCATCGTCCGTTTTTGTTTCGGACACAAGAATACAATAGGATTTTTCGCTTCCTCTCCCTACTCTTCCCCTTAATTGGTGTAGCTGAGATAGACCGAATCTCTCGGCATTTTCGACAATCATAAGTGTGGCATTAGGTATGTCAATACCCACTTCTATTACTGTTGTGGATACAAGTATACTGTAATCTCCGTTTCTGAAGCCGTTCATTATCTCGTCCTTTTCTTCGGACGGCATTTTTCCGTGAAGAAAAGCAATATTAAGGTTCGGAAAACGACTTTTTAGTCTTTCATAGGTTTCCTGTGCCGAAACTGCTTCTATTTTATCGGAATCCTCTATAAGCGGGCATACAACAAAGCATTGATGATTTATTTCTGCCTGCTTTTCGATAAAACTTTCCAGCCGTGCCCGTTTTGATTCGTTAATACAGAATGTATCTATTTTTTGTCTTCCCTTGGGCATGGTTTTGATAATGGAAATATCCAAATCGCCGTAAAGAACCAAGGAGAGGGTTCTCGGTATTGGAGTTGCGCTCATTACAAGAACATTGGGATAATCATTTCCTTTTGCAAGTTTGGCTCTTTGATGTACGCCAAATCTGTGCTGTTCGTCGGTAATGCATAGGCCGAGATTTGCAAACTTAACCCTATCCTCAATAAGTGCATGTGTTCCTATGATGACATCGTATTTACCGTCTGCTATATCGCAGAGAAGTTCTTTTTTTCCTTTGGTGTCACCTGTTAGAAGTGTAACCTTAATGTCGGTTTTTTCAAAAAAACTGCACATGGATTTGTAATGCTGATTTGCAAGAATTTCTGTAGGTGCCATAAAAACGGTCTGATAACCGTTTTTGCATGCAACATATGCACTTCCTGCGGCAACTGCAGTCTTACCGCTTCCGACATCTCCCTGTATTAACCTGTTCATCGGTCTTGATGATTTGAGGTCCATGCATATTTCGTTGAGACATTTTTTCTGGTCGTCGGTTAATTCATACGGTAGTTGATTTGCAAAATCGCGTACGCATTTTATGTCATTTATTGTTATTCCCGTTGTTATATCCCCTGCTGTTCTTAGCTTTTTCATGGCAAGAGTCAGGATAAACAGTTCTTCAAAAGCGAGTCTGTACCTTGCTTTTTGAAATTTATCCTCATCTTCGGGGTGGTGCATGTTGATTATACATTCACCAAGGGGCATAAGATTATATTTGTCTGTAATCTCCTCGGGCAAGGTCTCGTAAAATCCGTCAATCAAATTCAGGGCAAAATCCACAGCTTTTGAAAAATCCCTCTGCGTAAGTCCCGATGTCAATGAATAAATCGGAATTATTTTTCCTGTAAGATTATTTTCGCCGTAGGGTTCCATTACCTTAAGTGTCATTTCGTGGTCAACGGTTCCGTAAAAAATACAACGCATTCCCCTTTTTAACTTGTGTTTGTTAAACGGCGAAGAAAACCATTTTACATTCATTGTTCCCGTATGATCTTCTATTCTCAGGATATACAGTGACATTTTTGCATTGATCTTCTTTTCTATAACTGCACCCCTTACAATTGCATCAATACAGCAATCGGAACCTCTTGGAGCATCGGCTATTGTATAGACTTTGCGTCTGTCCTCGTACGCCCTGGGAAATGAATAAACTATATCCCATACGGTATGTATCCCGAGCTTTGACATAAGCTGTGCTTTCTTTTCACCAATGCCCTTTATGATACGGATATCCGAATTGAGAAGCGAAACATAACTGTTGAAGTCCATACGCCAATAGCCCCCTTTCTAAAAAATTACGGGCACAGCAATAACACTGTGCCCGTAGCTTTACTCAACTGAAATAAAATAGTAATATACGGGTTGACCGCCGAAATGAACATAAACATCACATTCATCATAACGGCTTTCGAGTTCGGTTTTGAGTTCATCAGCTTGCTCGGGAGTGATTTCTTCGCCGTAAAAAAGCGTTATTACCGAAGATTCGTCATCAACCATCATGTCCAAAAGATTATATACAGAGCTTGTAACATCTGAATTAACACATTCGATTTTGTTTTCCAAAATTCCAAGGATATCCCCGGGAACAATTTTCTTGTCATTTACAACTGTATCGCGTACTGCATATGTTATTTGTGCACTTTTTACCTCGGAGAGAACAGAAACCATTTCGTCAAAGTTATCGTCCGGCTCAGCACTTTCATCAAACACAAGCAGACTGCTCATTGCCTGAACAATGCTTTTTGTGGGTATAACATATACATTCTTTTCGGAAAGCTCTTTTGCCTGCTCGGCAGCCATAATTATATTCTTGTTGTTCGGGAAGACATAGATGTTCTGGGCATTTATATCTTCTATTGCGCTAAGGATATCATCCGTACTGGGATTCATTGTCTGACCGCCTTCTATAATGCTGTCTACACCGAGCTTTTTGAAGGTATCAGATAGACCCTTTCCTACTGCAACAGATACAAAGCCATATTTTTTAGCTTCTTCCTGTTTGGGTTCCTGCTTGGGAGCTTCCTTTGAAGCATCGGAAAGTGAATTGTGCTGAAGCTTCATATTTTCTATCTTAATACTGCTGAGTTCGCCGTACATAAGAGCCTGAGCTAACACAAAATCAGGGTTGTTGGTATGAATGTGGATTTTTATTATGCTTTCGTCATCAACAACAACCATGCTGTCGCCTTTTGGCTCGAGGCTGAGCTTGAGCTTAAAGGCATCTGCCTTGGGTGAGATTTTTTCTATGATACATTCGGTACAGTATTTATATTTAAGGTCTGATATATCCACGGATGCAGCACCTTGTGATGTCTGTACTGCACTCGGATCATTTCTCACAATAACCTCATTGTGCTCCAGTACATAAAGTGCACCCTTGCAAATATACATAAGTCCCTGACCGCCCGAATCCACTACGCCTGCCTGTTTTAACTGCGGAAGCATATCGGGGGTTTTGCTCAGGGCATCATCGCCTGCGGCAATAATATCCTTTGCAAACGAAATGACATCGTCATAGTTTTCTTCATTCTTCTCTGCAAATTCCGCCATTTTTCTTGCAACTGTAAGGATTGTTCCCTCTGTCGGCTTCATTACTGCTTTGTAGGCGGATTTTGCGGCACTTTGAACAGCAGCGGAAAGACGAGAGCAATCTATTGTGTCTGCATCACTGAGAGCTTTGTTCACACCTCTCATAAGCTGTGAAAGGATAACGCCTGAGTTACCTCTCGCCCCTCTTAATGCAGCATTGGCTACAAGCTTGGTAAGAGCAGGGATTGTATCCGCATCCGAGGAAACAATGGCTGCTTCGCATGCGTCCATTGTCATTGACATATTTGTACCTGTATCGCCGTCCGGAACAGGAAATACATTCATGTTGTCAACTTCTTGCTTGTGGTTAGCAAGATTTGCGGCAGCAGATAAAATCATACTGCGGTATATCGATGAGTTTATATCTGGCATCTGGCAATTCACTCCTTATTCCTGAACACGAAAGCCTTCGACATATACATTGACGCTTTCCACTTCCAAACCGGTAAGTTTATTTACCTGATACTTCACATTGCTTATAATGCTGTCGCAAACAACGGTTATATTTGTGCCGTATTCTACAATTATGTGCATATCAAGAGTAACCTTGCCTTCTGCAACAGTAACTTTAATACCTTTTGTAAGATTGTCCTTTTTGAGGAGATTTGCAATTTCGTCTTTCTTTGAACGGTATGCCATGCCGACAACACCGTAACAGCAGGTTGCAATATATCCTGCTATTTTTGCTATTACTTCTGTTTCAATGATTATAGAACCCTTTGATAAATCAAATCCGGAATTCATTGACATATAAATTCTTCCTTTCGGTTAGAGTCTCATTTTTAATAAATTCATATTCTGTTTCTCTGCAGGTCGAAAACAAAATTTGTTTTTCCTTGGAAAGCTCAAATAGGAGTCTGAGAGTTGCCTCACTGCGTTTCTTGTCATAGAAGGCAAGAGCGTCATCTAAAAACAACGGCAAATATATATCGCCCGACAGAATTTGAGACAAGGCAAGTCTCATAGCAAGATATGCCTGTTCTTTTCCTCCTTGGCTAAAACTAAGAGCGTTTTTGTAACCGCTTGTGCTCTCGATGTTTATATCAAGAGAATCATCGACCAAGGCCTTGGAATATGTTCCGTTTGTAATTTGAGACAGATGCTGACCTGTAAGTGAGCTGAGCTGAGGTGCAAACATACGGCTTAGTTCTTCGAAAGCCGAGTCCAATGCTTTCTTTGCAAGACTTAGAGAATCAAGCTGTAATTTGTATTGCAAAAGCTGTTCGCCTAGTTCGGACAGCTTGTCAGCATATTCTGATTTGTCTCTTTCTTTGGTGTTTATAAGGTGCTGTTGCTCTGTATATAGAGAATACTTTTCTTTAAGAGAAAAAATTTTCTCTGTTAATGACATTATTTTATCATTATTTGCTCTTAATGTAAAGAGTTTTCTTTCATAATCCTTTTGCATACGGATACTTATCCGATAGTATACAAAAACAAATATCACGGATAATATAAGGGATATAATTCCGATTATTACAAGTGTTTTTGATTTGCCAAGGATGATTAAAAGTGACGATACCGCCATAATAAGAGCAGATATAATTGCGAAAATAACTGGTGCTTTTTGCTCTTTTGGAATATCGTTATTTTCCTTTAAGTCGGATATTTGCTTTGAAATAGTATCAATTTCTGTCTGCAATAATTGTTTTTCTTCATCAAGCTGTTTTGCTTTCTCGCTTTCGCGCTTAATATCGGATATCCTGGATTTTAGTTCAAAAATCTGTTTTTCTATATTCGGAATAACAGGATTTCTTTTCTTGGGTGAAACCAGAGATGCAATTCTTTCTTTAATTATATCCGAAATATGTGTATAAGATACCTTGATACTGTCCGATTGATAGATGTTTGCAAGCTCTGATACGAGCCTGTCTGCAGACATGGAGTTATATTCACTTTGCATAGATGTGATATATGTACTGCGATACAGTTCTTCTGCACCGATTCCCAAAAAATATTCACCCGGACACAAAAGAACCTGTCTGTCTTTTATTTCCTCAGATGTATCTGTGCAAAAGAGCGATATATCTGAATTATGTCTGGAACAAAGCCTTGAAAGAATATATTCTCTGCCGTCATGTTCAAATGTAAGTCTTCCTTGCATGGGACTTCCGTCCCATGGCATATATTTCTCCTTGAAGCTCAAGTCTCCCGGAATTTTCTTGATTTTTGTGCCGTAAAAGATATAAAGGATAAACGAAAACAAGGTAGATTTTCCGCTTTCGTTGGGTCCGTATATCAAATTAAAACCCTTTGAAAGAGAAATGCTGTAATTTTTTATACAACCGAAGCTGTCAATTTGTATTTTTTTAATGTACATTACATCACCTACACATAAGCTCTGTCAGAATACTGCAGGCTTCTTCAAATACTTCGTCGTTGCATGTGCTCTTGAGATTTAACAAAGCTGATGCGGTTTTTCCCCTGAGGGACATCTCATCGGTATAATTAAGTATATTATCGCGGTATGTGCTTTTGTCTTCAAATTCTATGTAAAAGCAGTCAAATAATTCTTGGTACAGCTTTGGATTTGGCAGAAATTTATTCCTTGTTCCGCAAAGAATGACCTTGTAAAGATTATCCTTGCAAACGGATGTTCTTATTTTTGATATCAACTCTTCTTCCGATTGCATATTTGAAATATCAACTTCCAGTACGGTGTGTTCTCTTTTGCTCATGGAATAAAAATCAAGATGGCAAAATCCCTTTGCAACTTCGCCGTAGATTGCACCGCAGGAGCCTGCCTCATCAAATCCACCCGGCTCAAGAACGCCCGGGTATGCACAAAATACACCGTCAATATTATTGATTCCCGAAAAGGAATGAACATGTCCAAGTGCCAGATAATCAAGATTGCTCATGGAAATTTCTGATCTTGTTATTGGGTTGTATGGTGAATCGGGCGAAATATCCCCGTGCATTGCCATTATTTGAATGTTTTCATTATCGGGTGCTCTGAAATCTGAGAGAAGCGAGGTATAACAATGCGGTGCACAAAAGCTCACACCGTGTACCTCAACACCTATTTCCTTTAGTTCTGCCCTATCCATGCTATCCGAAAACACATGAACATTTGAGGGCGTTTTTTGCATCAGGTATTTAACAGGCTTTGACTCATAGCAATCATGGTTTCCGCATGCAATTACAAAGAATTTGTCATCGCACGCAGAAAATAAATCAATAACAAAATCAACGGCAGAGAGCGGACAGTCCTCTTCGAAAACATCCCCCGAAATAATAACCAGTTTTGCATCGGTGAAGCGCTCTATTGTATCTTTGAGAGTAAGGAGCGATTCTGCGTATCTTATTTTTGCCTTTTCTTCATTAAGAAAGGAATATTTTCTTCCCAAATGTAAATCAGCTATATGAAGTATTTTGACACTCATATTGTTCAGCCTCATTTTATCTCATTGATATCATACGGTGTTGTTTGATATACATGGTAATTGAGCCAATTGTAGAAAAGAAGGTTTGCATGCGAACGCCATGTAACAATCGGTGATTTCTTGGGATTGTCATCTGCAAAGTAATTCTTGGGTATTTCTATTTCTTTGCCAAGATTTATGTCTCTTTCGTATTCGAGCTTGAGGGTGTCGCAATCATATTCGCTGTGTCCTGTTACAAAAATCTGCTTTTTGTCCTTGCTGGCAATTATATATGCTCCTGCTTCCTTCGATTCGGATATAATTGTAAGCTCGGGACACTTTTTGATATCCTCGGTATAGGCTGTTGAATATCTTGAATGAGGAGCATAGAAAACGTCATCAAAACCTCTGACAAGCATGGCTTTCTTTCTTAGAACCTTGTGTTCAAACACACCGAAAATCTTTTTATCAAGTTCTCTCTTGGGTATGCCGTAATGATAATACATTCCCGCAAGAGCCGCCCAGCAAATATGGAATGTACTGGTTACATTGGTCTTTGTCCATTCCATTATTTCCTTCAGTTCTTCCCAATAGTCCACATCTTCAAACTTCATCAGTTCTACGGGGGCACCTGTAATAATCATTCCGTCATATTTTTGATTTTTTATCTGATTAAAGCTCTTGTAAAATGTATTTATATGTTCCTGGGATGTGTTCTTGCTTGTGTAAGTACTTGTATAAAGAAAATCCATTTCAATCTGCAGAGGTGTGTTTCCAAGAAGTCTTATAAGCTGGGTTTCCGTTACTATCTTTGTTGGCATTATATTAAGCAGAGCAATTTTAAGCGGACGGATATCCTGCTTTAATGCTCTTTTTTCGGTAATGCAAAAAATGTTTTCGTCACTAAGTATTGTATTGGCAGGTAAATCTGCAGGAATTTTAATAGGCATAGTCTATTCACTCCTTATGTTATGTTGATTTTGTTTGTGAAAACACATATAAATAACCAATTATATTCTAACACAAATGTAAGAATATTTCAACATTTATTTTGCGAGATACGTTAGCATGAATTAAATATTTTTTTTGAGAAATAATAACAGCAATTATCAGAAAACAGGAGGACAAATAATGACTGTGCTTCAACGAATGGAACAAATTCTGAATAAACCTTTGAATACATGTTCGGATAATGAAATTTATTGTGGTCTATTAAGGCTTATAGACGAAGAGACAGACCGCAAACAAAGCAAAGATACAAAAAAGAAGCTTTATTATATATCAGCAGAGTTTCTTGTCGGCAGGCTTCTTGCTTCTAACCTCATAAATCTGGGTCTGTATGACGAAGTGAAAAATGCACTCGAAAAGAGCGGAAAATCAATAGACAAAATCGAACAAATTGAACCTGAACCATCCCTGGGGAACGGAGGTCTCGGAAGACTTGCGGCATGCTTTCTGGACTCGATAGCATCCCTTGGATTAAACGGTGACGGTGTAGGACTGTGCTATCACTTTGGACTTTTTCGGCAGGTGTTTAAGGGAAACCTACAGACCGAACTGCCAAATCCATGGATAGAAGAAAAAGGGTTTTTAAGAAGTACAGATACGGGCTTTAAGATCAAATTCAAAAACCTTGAGGTCTCATCAAGGCTCTGCGATATAGCAGTTATCGGAAACGGCGGAAAAGTCAATAAACTCCGACTGTTTGATATTGAAAGTGTTGATGAATCAATAGTCAAGTCAGGGATAAATTACAACAAGAATGACATAGCAAAAAATCTAACCCTCTTCCTTTATCCCGATGACAGTGACGAAAGCGGAAAATATCTGCGTATATATCAGCAATATTTTATGGTAAGCAATGCCGCACAATTAATCCTCAAGGAATGTGAAGAAAGAGGATGTAATCTTCACGACCTTCCTGATTATGCCGTAATACAAATAAATGACACCCATCCGACGCTGATTATACCTGAGCTTATCAGGCTTTTGTGCGAAAAAGGCATATTTATGGATGAGGCTATAGATATTGTTACAAGAACCTGTGCATATACAAACCATACAATCCTTGCCGAAGCTCTTGAAAAATGGCCTCTTAAATATCTCAGCGATACAGTTCCTCAGTTAATACCGATAATAGAAATCCTTGATAACAAAATACGAAGACGGTATGAAGACAGTTCATTGTATATCATTGACGGCGGTGCGGTTGTGCATATGGCTCATATTGCAATACACTACAGCTTCAGTACAAACGGTGTTGCCGCACTTCATACTAAAATATTAAAAGAGACAGAACTCAATAAGTTTTACAATATTTATCCCAACCGCTTTAACAATAAAACAAACGGAATTACATTTAGAAGATGGCTTACGCAGTCAAATCCTGCTCTATATGACTACATTGTATCTCTTATCGGTGATGAATTTATGAAAACCCCTACCCGACTGGAAAGGCTCAAGGAATTTTCGGAAAACGAAGATGTACTTAAAAGACTCATGGAAATAAAAAAGGAAAATAAAGTGAGGCTTAAAGGCTATATCTTTGAAAAACAAGGAATAAGCATAGATGAAAACTCGGTGTTTGATATCCAGATAAAGAGACTTCATGAATACAAACGACAGCAAATGAACATTTTGTATTATATAAATAAATATCTCGAAATAAAAAAAGGCATACTGCCAAAAAGACCGATAAGTGCAATATTCGGTGCCAAAGCGGCTCCCGCATATCAAACAGCCAAGGATATTATTCACTTGATTTTGTGTATGCAAAAGCTCGTACAAAATGACAAAGAGGTTTCTAAGCATCTTAATATAGTTATGGTAGAAAATTACAATGTAACATCTGCCCAGTATATTATACCTGCATGCGATATATCGGAGCAGATTTCTTTGGCATCAAAAGAGGCAAGCGGAACGGGTAATATGAAGCTGATGTTAAACGGTGCTGTGACTCTTGGAACCGAGGACGGCGCAAATGTGGAGATACATGAGCTTGTCGGAGATGATAATATCTATATTTTCGGTCACGACAGCTCACATGTCATAGAGATGTATCAGAGAGGTAATTATTCGTCACAGGACTATTACCGGAATTCGGAACTAATCAAAAAAGCAGTTGATTTTATAACAGGAAAAGAACTTCTTGAGCTTGGCAACAGCGAATATCTGGAAAGACTCAAAAACGAGTTGATATATAAGGATTGGTTTATGACATTTCCTGATTTTGAATCATACACACAAACAAAGGAAAAAATGCTTAGTGATTATGAAAATCAAAATGAATGGGCAAAAAAGATGCTTATGAATATTGCTATGTGCGGATATTTTTCTTCGGACAGAACGATAAGCGAATATAACAGAGATATATGGAAGCTGTAAATGCAAAAATTATTTGATAGGAGAAAATAAAAATGAAGAATAAATTTACAATAATATCCCCTATGTCAGGACAGCTTGTAACTCTTGATAGTGTCCCTGATGCAGTGTTCAGAGACAAAATCTTAGGCGACGGAATAGCTGTAATTCCAAAAGACGGCAAAGTTGTAAGCCCTGTAAACGGTGTGATAACATCTGTTTCCGACACTCTGCATGCATATAATATTGAGTCGGACGATGGCCTCAATATACTTGTGCATATAGGTTTGGAAACAGTTTCTCTTAAGGGAAAGGGCTTTAACGCACTGGTAAAAAAGGGCGATAAGGTTAGCGTCGGAACGCCGATTGCAGAGGTTGATCTCGGTGTTCTCAAAAAGCATAACCTTAACCCTATTACACCCGTCATTATATGCGATGCACCGAAAAACATTTCGATAGATGTAAATACCTCAAAGGCAATCGGCGGAGAAACCGTTGCGCTTACTATTACAGACGAGCTTGCAAATAAGTCTCAAAACAATGCAAACAGCAGAAAAGAGTCAACATTTGATTTTCTGCAAAAGCTCGGTAAGGTTTTGATGGTTGTTATTGCCGTTATGCCTGCCGCGGGAATTATGATAAGTATCGGCAAGCTCATAACAATGTTTGGTGCGGATATAAGTACGGTTAATTTAATCGGCTCTATCCTGGAAAATATCGGATGGGCAATCATAAGTAACCTAAATATTTTGTTCGCCGTTGCAATCGGCGGTTCGTGGGCAAAGGACAGAGCAGGCGGTGCATTTGCGGCACTGCTTGCCTTTATACTAATAAATAATATAACAGGAAATATATTTGGCGTAACACAGGACATGCTCAGTGACCAGAATGCTGTAACCAAGACACTTTTTGGTCAGGAAATTCTCGTAAACGGATACTTTACATCCGTTCTTGGCTCGCCCGCGCTTAACATGGGTGTGTTTGCAGGTATTGTTTCGGGTTTTGTGGGCGGAATAATATATAATAAATTCTATAACTTCAGAAGACTTCCCGAAGTTTTGTCGTTTTTTAACGGCAAGAGGTTTGTACCTCTGGTTGTTATTTTGTGGTCTGTAATTGTGGCTGTTGTTTTTGCTGTGGTGTGGCCCGTAATACAGCTTGGAATAAATTCTTTTGGTGTATGGATTGCAAATTCTTCGAAGTCATCCCCTATTCTTGCACCATTTTTATACGGTACTCTGGAAAGACTTCTTCTTCCGTTTGGTCTCCATCACATGCTGACAATACCGATGAATTATACCAGCTTTGGCGGAACCTATATCATACAGACGGGTATAAATGCTGGAACAGAAGTGTTTGGTCAGGATCCCTTGTGGCTTGCATGGATAACAGACCTCATTAACTTCAAAGATGTCGGAGATACAGAATCATACAGACAGCTTATATCTACTGTAATTCCTGCCCGCTTCAAGGTTGGACAAATGATAGGCTCATCAGGACTTGTGCTTGGTGTAGCACTTGCTATGTACAGACGAATAGACAAAGGTATCCGCAAAAATTACCGTTCAATGTATATTTCTGCCGCACTTGCAGTATTTCTTACAGGGGTTACAGAACCGATTGAATTCATGTTTATGTTCTGTGCAATACCTCTTTATATCGTTTATGCATTGCTTCAGGGTCTTGCTTTTGCAAGTGCAGGTATAATAAATCTTCGTATTCACTCATTTGGAAATATAGAGCTTCTTACAAGACTTCCCATAAGTATCAAGGCAGGTCTTGGCGGTGATTTGATAAATTTTGTGCTGTGTGTTGTTGTTTTCTTTGCACTCGGATATGCAGTTGCATATTTTATGATAGGCAAATTTGCCTATGCAACACCGGGAAGACTTGGAAACTTCAGTGATAACGAAGTCGGTGATTCTTCCGACAGACCAATCGCCTCAGGAAGCAAACAGGCAGAAAACATCATTGAACTTCTTGGCGGAAGAGAAAATATTGTGCTTGTCGATGCATGTATGACAAGACTGAGAATTACAGTTAATGACCCCGAAAAAGTAAAGCCCGAGTCCGAATGGAAAAAAGAAGGTGCACTCAGTCTTATGAAAAAAGGAAACGGTATTCAGGCGGTATACGGTCCCAAGGCAGATGTTCTAAAATCGGATATTAACGATATTCTTTGACGGAGGAAATATTCTTGACAATAATGACAATAAATACGCATAGTTATATAGAGGACGATGCCGACAGGAAATTACAAATACTTGCCGATGCAATAGTGCACCTTAAACCCGATTTAGTGGCTATGCAGGAGGTTAATCAGCTTTCCTGCTTAGAGTATGTGTCATCGTCTCTTATGCAGGCAGAATATGGAATTGGACTAAAAAAAGGCAATTACGGTTTGCGGATTGCAGAGCTGCTGAATAATAGTAAATGTCCGTACAGCTTTGTGTGGCTTGGAATAAAACACGGATTTGAAAATTACGATGAGGGACTTTGTATATTTTTGAGAGGCAGAGCAGACGAATCAAAGAGCTTTTTGATAAGCAAAACCAATTCCGAAGACAACTGGAAAAAGCGTATGGCACTCGGAGTAAAATTTAACGGAGAATGGTTTTATAATTTGCACATGGGTCGGTGGGACGACAGCGAAGAGCCTTTTTCGGAGCAATGGAGATGTCTTACTGATAATATCGGTGCAGACGGAAAAATGTGGCTTATGGGTGATTTTAATTCACCAAGTGATGTGCGCAATGAGGGATATGACTGTGTTTTGTCAGAGGGTTGGTATGACACCTATGTTCTTGCGAATAAAAAGGATGATGGTTATACTGTGTGCGGAAAAATTGACGGCTGGAAAGATAAAAATGAGTTTTCTGATAAAAGAATTGACTATATATTCTGTAGCCAGCCAAGAGAAATACAGACATCGTATACAATATTTAACGGAAAGAATAAAGAGATTATATCTGATCATTTCGGAGTAATTGTCGCATATTAAAGGAGCTGATGTATATGCGGAAAAGCGGTATTCTTCTGCCTGTAACATCATTGCCGTCAAAGTACGGAATTGGTTGTTTTTCGAAGTCGGCATATGATTTTGCAAACTGGCTCAAGCAGTCGGGTCAATCATATTGGCAGATTCTGCCCCTTTGTCCAACGAGCTACGGAGATTCTCCGTATCAGTCATTTTCCACCTTTGCAGGAAATCCCTATTTAATCAGTCTCGAGCAGCTTATAAGTGAGGGTTTGCTTACCGAGGAAGAGTGCAATGAGGCGGACTTTGGAGATAATGAAGAACAAATTGATTATAAAAAAATGTTTGATAACCGAATTACTCTTCTTCGGACGGCATATTCCAGAAATAGTAAAAATTATGATGTGTTTTACAGAGAAAACAGTTATTGGTTAAGTGATTATTCAATGTATATGGCACTCAAATATCATTTTGACCAAAAACCGTGGAATATGTGGCCCGAAGATATAAAGCTAAGAAAAACAGATGCACTTACCCATTATGGTAAAATTCTCAGTGAGGATATAAACTTCTGGATTTTTGTTCAAAATGAATTTTATAAACAATGGAACAAGCTGAAAACACATATTAACAACAATGGTATATCCGTAATCGGTGATATACCTATATATGTTTCATATGACAGCGCTGATGTGTGGGCAAGTCCCGAGCTTTTTGAATTGGATGAAAACCTAAATCCGATATGTGTGGCAGGCTGTCCGCCTGATGGGTTTTCCGAGAGCGGACAGTTATGGGGAAATCCACTTTATAATTGGAGATTGCATAGAGAAAATGATTATTCATGGTGGATAAGCAGAATATCACATTCACTTAAGCTTTATGATGTGTTGCGCATAGACCATTTCCGCGGATTTGATAAGTATTATTCCATTAAATACGGAAGCCGTGATGCGACCTGCGGAAGCTGGCGTGATGGTCCGGGGGCAGAGCTTTTTGAATGTGTTAAGGATAAACTCGGCAAAATAAATATTATTGCAGAAGATTTGGGTTTTGTTACAGAATCGGTAAAGAAACTCTTGAGAGATTGTAATTTCCCAGGTATGAAGGTATTGGAATTTGCGTTTGACTCAAGAGACAGCGGAGAAACAAATGATTATCTGCCTCATAATTATCCCGATGATTGCATTGCATATACAGGAACACATGACAATCAAACTATATCTTCGTGGTTTGAAACAATTTTGCCCGATGAGGCAAAAGCGGTAAGGGATTATCTTTGTGACCCTTATGTTCCTGACAACGAAATTCATATTCCTCTTATTGCACTTCTTATGAGGAGCAGGGCTTCTGTTTGTATTATTCCCATACAGGATTGGCTGGGACTTAAGGATAACGCAAGAATCAACACCCCGTCTACCTTGGGCAATAACTGGACTTGGAGAGTAAAGGAAAATCAACTAAATGACATATTGGCAGAAAAGATATATAATATGACAAAAATTTTCGGCAGATTATAAAATCAAGCACCCCAAAGGCAAATTGCTTATGAGGGTGCTTGTTTTATCTGTAAGTTATTTTATTTTTACTGTACATGCGGTGTGTAGTCCCTTTGGGATTTCGGTATTTATAATATTCACCGCAACTAAATCAGGGTTATAGTTGATATCGAGAGATACAACCTCCTGAGATGGATTGTTTATTTGAAGAACGCCGTCACAGTCAATGCCAAAGCATACTCTTTGCATATCAAACTCAGATACAGGTGTGGAATTATAGATAATAATTATGTCCTCGGAAGGAATGCCGTTTGTAAGCTCAGCTTCGAGGCTTATCGGCTTGCCCTCTGAGGATGTGTCAAAATCAATACCTTCGTATGCCTCTATATCCGTAAACATATCTCTTGTCATTGGATACTTAAGACATATTTGTACTGTAAGGAGCAAAAGAAAAGGTATAATTATTGCGTATATAATATTTTTCATTAAATCACCATTAGTATGATTTGATGAAAACAAAAAATTATGCGTTTTTGCCCGCGAGATATCCTGTCGAAAAAGCTATTTGCAGATTAAATCCGCCCGTGTAGGCGTCAACATCAATAACCTCGCCTGCAAAGAATACACCGCTGCATATCTTAGATTCCATTGTTTTGGGATTGATTTCCTTAACGCAGACACCGCCCGAGGTTATAACCGCATTTTTGATAGATGCAAATTCCGAAATATCAAACCGCATATCCTTTAGTATGCCAACGAGTGCTTTTCTCTCGGTTTTTGTAACTTCATTTACTTTTTTATTAGGATTGATACCGCTCATTTTAATGGCAACGGGTATCATTTTTTTAGGCAGAAGTTCATTTAGGGAGTTTGCAAAAATTTTGTTTTTCTCTTTTTCAAAATCCCTCAGTATTCTTTTGTCAAGTGTTTCTTCGTTTAATGCGGGTTTGAGGTCTATACTTATTGTATATTTGTTTCGTGACAAGTCTCTCATATGTGAGCTTGCGCTGAGTATTACAGGTCCGCTTATTCCGTAATGTGTAAATAACATTTCGCCAAAATCAGCATATATCTCTTTGTCATTCTTAAAAACATGTATTGCTATGTTTCTGAGTGACAACCCCATAAGCATAGGAATATACGGAGATTTGACAACTACAGGAACAAGCGATGGCTTTAGCTCTGTAACGGTATGTCCGAGACTTTTTGCAAATTTATATCCGTCTCCCGTAGAACCTGTCTGGGGATAGCTAAGTCCGCCTGTTGCAATTATTACCGATGAGCACCTAATTACACCCTTATCCTTTACCATAACCTCTTTGTATTCATCAAAAGAAGATACACGGCAAACTTCTCCTTGTATTACCTTGACACCGTAATGCTTAAGTATTCGTCTGAGGGCAGTCAGGACATCATGAGCCTTGTCAGAAACGGGAAAAACCCTTCCTCCCCTTTCTACCTTGGTTTCAAGGCCTGCTTTTGACAGCATAGAGATTAAATCTCTGTTTGTAAAGGTATAGAAGGCACTATACAAAAAATTACCGTTTACAGGGACATTTTCGATAAACTCAGATATGTCGCAATCATTTGTTATGTTACATCTTCCCTTGCCTGTTATAAGAAGTTTTTTTCCAAGAGAGTCATTTTTTTCTATAAGAACTGCTGTTTTGCCGTTTGATGCAGCTATAGCAGCCGCCATCATTCCGGCAGGACCTGCACCTATTATAACTACTGTATCAGACATATAACCTCCAATTAGTTTTCCTCAGTGTTTTTGTATGCTTGATACTTTTCCCATATATTTTCAAGTGATTCAAATTTTTCTGCCGCTTTATCCTTGTTTCGCATTACAATGGCAACAATAAGTGCATTGATAAGGCTTAAAGGAGCAACCAGCGAATCAACAAAATTGCCAACTTCACATTCTGCAATAAGAGAGCTTTCCGAATAATTTACAATGGGTGATTTTATACTGTCGGTTATAGCAATGATTTTTGCTCCCCTTTCGGATGCAAATTTGACACCGTTGAGAGTTCTTTGCAGGTATCTGGGATAACTGATTGCTATAAGTGCATCCTCCGAGCCAATTCGGTACATCTGTTCGATTACATCGCTTGTAGAATTTGCTGTAACAACCTTAACATTATCAAGAAGAATATTAAGATATACCTCAAGGAAGCTTGCAAGAGAAAAACTAGTCCTGGCACCCAAAATATAAACGGTTTTTGCATTTACCAAAGAATCAATTGCTGATTCAAAGTCTTTTGTACTAACTGTATCAAGAGTTTGCTTGAGCTTGTCGATATCTGCTTGAACAACTTTCTTGAATATACCCTCATCACCAAGCTTTGAGGATGTAATCTCCATTCTCTGTATAGGAGTGAGCTTATTTTTGACATGTTCTCTCAGTGCTTTCTGAAACTGTGGAAAGCCGTCGTATCCAAGCTCCGATGCAAACCTGACAACCGTAGATTCACTTACACCAACTTCATCTGCAAGCTTTGAAGCAGTCATAAATGCGGCACTGTCGTAGTGGTTGGTTATATATTCGGATATTTTCTTCTGGCTTTTGCTCATTTTGATGTCAGAAGAGTTTATGAAGTCAATTATATTATGGAAATCCACCATACGATTTCTCCTTTTTTACATTCAAAACGCCTCCCCGAGCGGAGAGGCGTTTCATGCATAATAGAATTAAACTTGTTATATATAATAGTCCGAGAATTGCTTACGCCTTAACAACATTAGCCGCCTGAGGACCCTTATTACCATCAATCACATCAAATTCTACAGCATCACCTTCTGCGAGTGTCTTGTAGCCTTCCATATTGATAGCTGAGAAATGAACAAAAACATCACTGCCGTCTTCACACTCAATAAAGCCATATCCCTTTTCTGCATTAAACCATTTTACTGTACCTTTTTGCATTGCTGCGTACCTCCTAAATTACGGCTGTCAACCGCTGTTTGAAAATTGGATTGTATGTTTTTACAACCTCTATATTACTTTAACATATACGGAATAAATTGTCAATCTTTTTTATGTGTTTTTTTATTTTTAAAATCAAAAAGCCGCGGAATATGCCGCAGCTTTTTGATAATTATTTATCTTTAAGATAATCATTGAGCTTTGCCACAAGCTCGTCGGCATCTACACCATGTACAGCGCATGCCTCAGCAATTGATTCGCCGCTTGCAGATGGACAACCCAGACAATGCATACCTATTTCAAGGAAAAAAGGTGCTGTTCCCTGGTCAAGTCTTAATACATCAAGTATAATTGTATCCTTTGTTACAGAAGCCATATTGTTAATCTCTCCTTTTTGTTTTATATAATAATATTATATATTTTTTGTTATATAATTGCAAGAGTATTTTTCAATTTTTGGACAAATATTCAAAATAACTTTACGGATATTTAGAGAAGCTGCGGTTATAATATTATTACAGCAAGAGAAAAATCTTGTTGTGAAAAATCCGTGTCGTGAAAATCACGTTAGTTTAGCCGCGAAGAGCAAACATGAATTTGCAAACGATGGCTGTTTGAGTTGGTCCGCAACAAACAAAGCGGATTTTTCGTAAAGGCAGCGGACAGAAAGGTAATGGAATTGGAAATGGCAAATTGCAGTAATCCCAACAAATCCATTGGATGTACCGTAACACAGTGTGAGCATCATTGTGACGGTGAAAACTACTGTACACTCAACAAAATAACAGTAGGTACTCATGAGGCAAATCCTACCGTTATAGAATGTACAGATTGTGAATCGTTCGAGCTTAGAAAATAAGCATTCGAAAAGGGCTGAATTA
>JAZSFO010000018.1:0-3906 GCA_045532255.1 Clostridia bacterium
TACCCGATCCTGTGCTACCTGAACCTGTATTGTCCGAGCCAGCATCGCCCGAACCTGTATTATCCGAACCTGTATTATCCGAACCTGTATTATCCGAGTCTATATTATCCGAGTCTGTATTATCCGAGTCTGTATTATCCGAACCTGTATCGTCCGAACCTGCATTGTCCGAACCTGCATTGTCCGAGCCTGCATTGTCCGAGCCTGCATTGTCCGAGCCATCTTCATACTTAATCACAATCGGTTGAACGGTTACATCGCTTGTAGCCTTACCGTTAAAGTCGCCCATGACTACCTTTGTGATTTCTATAGTTGTATCGCCGTCAGAGAGCTTCTTGAAGCTGTGCGTAAACATATATCCCTCAAGACCTTCCAAATCCTGTTCAGTAAAGGACTCCTCGAGGTTTCCCACAAACCATACAATTTTTGCATCCTTAAAAATATGATACCCATTTTCAAATTTATTGTGTCCTGCACTTGTAGCTATATATTCCAGCTTGGAGCTGTCATACTTACATTCTATCTGTATGGAGGATATCTCCGAAAGGTCGGAGGGCATAGCAGATAGGCTTATGCCGACCTTGATATTATCGCCCGATATATCGCTTCCGGAGGTTATTTCTGCCGCATTTGCAACTAAAAGCATCATGCATAGTAGGGCAAAAGTTGTTATGATACTAAAAAGTTTTTTCATTTTCTTTCCCTTTCAAATTAAAAATGCAGGGGTCGATATCCCACATCACCCGATAAAACGGGCTGCTGTGGGCATCAGCCCCTACAAATAAACTGTTAATATTATTTTATTTAGTGTACACCTTGAAGTTATCTGCTGTGGCGGAATCAAGAAATGCCATAGCTATGAGATATGCATCCCTTGCTGTAAATGTTCCGTTACCGTTTACATCCGCTCTTACATATGCCATGGGATCATTTTCGAACACCGCATCTGTTATATGTACCGCCTTCTTGAGTGCCAGCTGAGCATCTATAACATCTATTCCGTCTTTGCCGTCAACATCGCCAAGTGTCTGTACTTCGCTTTGGGTTGCGGTGGTATCGTCAACTATGATATTCTTTTCCTCAATCGGCTCGGAGCTTACAAGAACATAGTACACATTTTCGCCTGCAATAATCTGCATTGCCTCGTTTCCGTTTACTGTTACATACATTCCTTTTTCGATATTTGTAAGCACAAGAACATGATTGTTGCCATAGTCTGCTACCAATCCGCTTTCGGAAACTATGGGTGCAAGAGACTTATATGTCTCCTTTGCAGTAAGAAGAAGAGCATATTTTGCTGTTATCTCACTCTTTAAGTTTTCATCAAGATTTTTGTATGCTTCATCTGCAGTTTCTATTGCAATTCTGCAGGTCTCGGTATAGGAGACATCTCCGATGCTTTCTATAAGCACTATTACTGCATTGATTTTGCCAAGCTCGATGTATCTTGCTTCTGCCTTTACAAGAGTGCTGTAGTTGGTAACCTTTTCTTTAAGGGTATCATCCAAAGCATTGTATGCATCTCTTGCATCAACAATCTTTTCGTTGCTTTCTGTATATATAACCTCACCTATGGAAGCTATCTTGTCATATACATTCTTAATTGCATTATATGTTGCTCTTGCTTCTGTAAGTGTGCCGTAGTTCTCTACATATACTTTCTGGTCATCGGTAAGCCCTTCGTATGCTGCCTCCGCCTGTGCGAGAGCTGTCGCATAGTCGTCATTAGATAGGTCTATTTCCATTTCGGCAAGATTTGCAATCATATTGATTACAACACCTGCTTCTTTTTTATCTGCTACTTCCTTGTCCTCTGCTTTTTTGAGTATGTCATATTCTGCTCTTGCGGCAAAGAGAACATCTCGATTGCTCACCTTGTCACGTTCTTCATCAGACATTATATCAGACCAGTATGCTGCTTCTGCAAGCTTAATTGCTTCAATCGAATCAAGAGTAACTGTGCCGATTGCATCTATCTTGTCTTCAACATCTTTTATTCTCTTTAACGAAGCAAGCTTAGCTTCTGCTTCGTCAAGAAGGTTCTTATTTGTTACTTTAGATTCGAGATCATCATCAAGAGCATCATACAGACCCCTTGCATAATTGATAGCATCTTCACTGTCAAGGGTAACATCGCCGATGTCCTCTATTGCTTTAATTACTTCATCAATTGCTATCTGTTCTTCCTCAAGTCTGTCATATGTTTCTCTTGCAGTTGTGAGAAGTGCGATGTTTTTTACATATACTTTATTGTTGCCAAGCTCTTCGTATGCTGCCTCTGCGGTTTCAATTGCTTCCTTGCTGTCAAGAGTTACATCTCCGATTTGTTCTATAAGAGCTTCAACAGCTTCTATCTTTTTGATCTCTGCCTCCACATCTTCAAGAACATCCTCAATCTCTATAAGTTTGTATCCCAGATTCATAACGCGTTCATATATTCGCTGGGTTATAGGAAATCCGCCATTTTGTTCAGTAAAGACATATATCTCAAAGAGAAGATCATATCTTTCCTTAGCTGCTTTGTATGCCGTGTTTACAATATCGTATTCACTGGGTTTAATCCTGTTTATACCAATTTCATATATTGGGGTTAAAATATCTGAAATATCTGAAATCTCTGTTCCCAAAAGATCCATAAATTCTTCTTCCGCAGTTTTAAGAGCATCTAGCTTTGTAACAAAATTTTTCTCCTCCGAAGAAAGTGTCCAATAGGTTTCTCTTGCAGTCGCAATTGCCTTCATGCTGTCTTCAGTAAACACAACAGTGCCGATTTTTTCTATAAGCTCGTCAACCTCTGCGGCTTTCTCCTTGGCTTCTTTAACAAGGGCATCATAACTTGCTCTTGCCTGTGTAAGCTTGGAATAGTTTGTAACCTTTGCCTTCTGTGCATCGGAAAGATTTCCGTATGCGGTCTCTGCATCTGTAATTTTTCCAAGGCAAGCATCTGTAAGCTCTACTGTGCCTATGGCATCTATAAGGTTCATTACATTTGATACAGCTTTGTCGGGAATTTGTACTGTTGGAACCTTAGTAGCTTCATCATCATCAATATGCGATATCTTACAATTTGTAAGCGTAAATACTTCTGCAGGATTTTCTATATCCTTTACTGCGGTAAACTTAATAATACCTGCCATTGTGGTTTTTGCGTTGTAGAAATCATTTGGTGCGTCTGAATCTATATAATACAGGCTTGTACTTAAAAATGTAACATTAAGTGCTCCATTATTAATTCCTGCAGATGGGGTAGCTATATAACCGAGTTCTTCTTCGTCTTTTATCATATCAAACCAATCCTGGTCAAAACACTCGGGTTTTCTTTCGCTGTTCGCTGTAATTGAAGCATATTCATCATTAAATGCAACAGAATACTGCACAAAGCTTATGTCCGCCATAGGTCCGTCAAGCTTAACTATAAGTGTTCCTGTTTCGCCTTCCTTTATTGTATCGTTTTCGCAAAGAAGCGACATTGTATAAGCTGTTGTATCGGCTAAAACCACTGTGGGTACAAGAGTAAATAAAAACACAAATGTAACAAGCAGTGAAATTATGCGTGAAGCCAATCCGTTCTTTTTCATTGTATATTCCTCCATTCAAATCGTTGTGGTCTTATTGTTTTGCAAACGGTGTCCCTTTTACAAAATTAAGTATAACTGCAAGAGCATCCTCTCCGTCTATAATTTTATCGCCCGTAACCTCACCTGCTGAAAGACCGTACTCATATGTAAACTGCGTACCCTTTACAAAATAAAGAATAATCGCAAGAGCATCTTCTCCGTCTACAACCTTATCTCCCGTAACATCACCCAATATGTATTCGCTATCGTCCTCACCCGGGGGTTCAGGGGTAACGCTTTCGTCAATGACTGTCTTATATGGGTCGTCCGTATCCGACATAGAGCTATA